>CAYGBW010000149.1:0-10556 GCA_964348185.1 uncultured Thermodesulfobacteriota bacterium
GGGTCGGGGGCGTTTTTCAGTGACGACTCCCCAATGTTCGTTCACTCCAGAGACCACAGTCAAATTCCCCTATTTTTTCAAGACCTCTACCACTTCAAATTCGCTGAAAAGCCATTTACCTTCGATTCTCTCCAGCACACATTCAAATTCGTGAGCTTCATGGACAGATTCTCCCAGAGTCGTCTTGCCCGTCAGCTTGGCCGTTAAGACGACCCTTGCTCTCCCATCGTCCGGAAAGTCAATGTCAAAATCATGAAATTCCAGTGAGAGTTTTGAGAATTGTGCACGGCCGCGGGCCGCATAGCTGGATATCTCTTCGGGAGTATAACTACCCGAAAGTGAGGGGAGATGGGTTTTGAGTCTGCAGTTCTCGGCGAACAGGTCACCGAGGCTTTGGATTTTATGGGCCATCGTGAAAGCGCTTTCGCCGGGATCCTTTGACACCTTTTCCGAGAGCAAATCAAACTGCTTCCTGACCCGCTTTTCCTCACTTTGAATGGAGCAGACTCCAGCCAAAATGCCGATTATCACAATCGATACGCCGATGATGATGGGTTTGACTTTCACCATAACGGCACCCCCACGATACGGTTGATCGAAGTCTGTCCGAAATAATGATCTTCTATTGGCATACTCCGGTTATCACCCACAACATACACGGACCCCTTTTCGACTCTCCTCGGTGGAAGATTCCAGTCACAGGGATACCGGACATAGGGTTCATCAACCGGCTTTCCATCAACAAACAGTTTCCCATCACGGAATTCAACCCGCTCGCCCTCGACCGCCACCACACGTTTGAGCAGCATCACCTTGTTCCCAGCAAAACGTACCGTCACCACGTCGGACCTTCTCGGCTCGGAAAACAGATAGCCTAGCCTCCAAGAGAAGTTGACGCCTCCGTTACGATATGTGGGCTCCATACTGGATCCCCTGATACGGAAGGGAAGGCAGACGTGACCGAAAAACAGATAGGCAAAGAGCCCCACAACGAAAACCCTGATTAGGAACCTGGGTGTTGGGCGGGGTAAGAAGAACTGGCGAATCCTATTATTTGTCGTCATCGTCTTGAAACCCACCGAATCCATGCGAAAATGGGGCCAAACCTCCACTGGCCTTTCACACGCGACAGTTGACATAACCCGTAGGTTTGGGCAATCCCGCTAAAGGGAGTGAGAGAATGGACTCTAGATCCCCTGTTGACTCTCGCGGCATAGCCGTATCGTCAGCCCATCCGAGGGTATGGATCAAGTTGCCCACAGGGCATCGCGGAGGCCGGAGGTTCGTTCGGTACGTCGGGAGACTGCAGACCGGAGAATATCCTCTGTGCACCGCACCTGAACACGTTCCCTGGCACGGGTGATCCCCGTGTACATGAGCTCCCGTGTCAGTACCGGGGAGTCCCTATCTGGCAAAAGCAGGAGGACCTTATCAAATTCTGATCCCTGGCTCTTGTGAACGGTCATGGCGTAGGCGGTTTCACTCTCGGGTAGCCTGATGGGATTGAACGTCCTCACCGTGCGGTCTGGGGCCGGAAAGCATACGCGAAGATCATCGTTCGCCTCGGGGTCCGGTAGCACGATTCCAACATCGCCATTGAAAAGTTGGAGATTATAGTCATTTCTGGTAACCAAAACCGGGCGACCGCGGTACCATCTTTGGTCAGGTTTTATGACTCTCTCCTTCCTGAGGATTTGCTCTACCACCGAATTGAGTGCAACCACCCCGTAGGGGCCTTCGCGGAGGGCACAGAGAATCCGAAACCGATCGAATCGCTCAAATACCTCCCAAGGGTCTTCGGCTCTCAAGTAATCATGAAAACCCTCTACTGCCCAGTCTCTGATGGCTCCAGACAAAGCCTCGGGCCTGGGGAGTTCGCTAAACGCAATATCTCCGTAACCCCTGCTTGCCCCAACCGTCAGAACGAGATCACAGTCCCCGGCATTCACTGCCCGGCTCACCGCACCGATACCGCTTTCACTCCCAAAGCGATAGCTCTTTTGGAGCTCGACAACACAGTCCTGCATCGCGCCGGGATCCTCCGGCTTGGACGGTATGTCGATCTCGTAGCCAGTGACCCTTTTGAAATCATCAGAGAAGCGTTTTGAGAAGCCGTGGAAGGTCCCGGTATCACAGATATCGCCGAGAACCGCCCCTGCCTCTACCGAGGCAAGCTGATCTTTATCTCCGAGAAGTATTAGCCGGGCTTGGGGGCGAAGGGCCTGGACGAGCTTGGACATCAAGGGTAGGTCTCCCATGGAAGCCTCATCAACCACCACGACATCAAAGGGCAGCGGGTTTTTCGCATCGTGTCGGAAATAAGGAGAGTCCGAAATGCTTCCGAGCAGCCGATGTATGGTTGAGGCCTCCCCGGGGATTGCCTCCTTGACACTGTCATGACAATTGAGGTTCTCCTTGACCTGTGCGATCGCCTGCTGCAATCTTGCCGCAGCTTTTCCGGTTGGAGCGGCAAGGGCAATCCGAAGTTTTTTTGACCCGGCCTGCTCGATAAGAAGTGCCAGTATTTTCCCAACCGTGGTGGTCTTGCCCGTCCCAGGCCCGCCGGAAATGACAGAGAATCTCTTGGTCAAAGCGCTAAAGGCAGCCACCTTCTGCCAGTCGATTCCGTCGGTATCGCCCCCGGGAAAGAGCCGCACCAATCCCTCTCTCAGGACCGTAAGATCGATATTTCCATCGTCTTCACCAACACGTCTCCGGATAGAATCTGCCAGTCTTTCCTGGTAGTCCCAGTAACGGTACAAGTAGAGCCTCGAGTGTTCATCAAAAATCAGAGGCTTGTACTCACCCGGCGCACCCACCACAGAGCACTCCCTCAGCTTCTTGCGCCAGTCAGGCAACTGAGGGCAGACAACAGGGTCCTGCTCTTCCTCACACAAGGGTTTGCCCTCCAGAACGGAAAGGTCAAGGCAGATGTGGCCCTGTCTCGTGGAGCCGCTCACGAGAGCCGCTGCAAGAGACACCTCCAAAACATCCCGACCAGCAAGTCTGGCCATGAAGTTGGCAAAATGGATGTCCAGGTGAGAGAGGATCCCCCTTTCGAAGAGACGATCGAGATCTTCCTTTTTCACGATCTACCCATTTCCGTGCCATCCATCGCATGTGACCATGAGGTCTGAGGACCGCTCCGCTGTCGCTTCGCTCAAGGTCTGGGGCTTGATGTTTTTTGCCTCCAACCTCAAGTCTGCAGCAGGCAGACGATCCTCCACTCAGAAGACCACCGGGTTCCCATCGAAATTCTCTGTGCCGCTCTTTACGCTCCCCCGTGCTCTTTCTTACGGTCTATCAGGCTCTCACAGAGTGCGTTTATCAGTTCTCCGGATGGCCTGTCCCTGTATATGCCATAGTCCGGTCCCTGGTCCGGATCGACTCCGCGCAGGAATATGTAATAGACCCCTCCAAAGTGCGTTTCATAATCATAGCTCGGGAGGCGAAGGCTCAGGTACTGGTTCAGGGCAACGGTGTATATGTGGTACTGAAGCGTGTAGAGTTCCTCCCTCATGGCCCTGGCCAGGCAGTCTTGACCATAGTCTTCCACCCTGCTTCCGAGGAAATTCGATTTCCAATCAACGAGGTAGAACCGCTCTTCGAACTGGAAGACCATATCCATGAATCCCTTCATAAATCCTCTGACAGGGAAAAATCTCAGCCCTCCGTCAAACTCAGAAAGTTCTGCCGGAAGATCCGATCCGGCACACTCTTCAAATATGCCTCTTAGCGAGTTCGGAGAGATGGGTTTCAGGGGGAAATAGAATTCAAGCTCGTTGAGCCGATCCTTATTCTGGATGCGGGATAGGGTAAGGCCTATCCGGTCCGGGTCGAGCGGCGCGGAAAGCACTTTCTGGATCATTTCGCAGAGGGTTTCCTGCCATGCAAGTTGAAAGCCGTGATCTGTGAGTCTATCGGCCACAAGTTCCTCCATGGGAGAGGTGCCTTCCAGCGCAAAATCTAGGTGCTCAAATATGTCGTGAAGAAGCGTCCCTGCCCTTGCTCCTCTTGGAAATGAAAAGATTCCAGAAGGCTCCTCCTCGACGCCTGGTTCTCCAAGACCCGCTTGATCATCGGATTCGACCCGCCGGATTGCATCACGGTCCGCCAGCTCTGCAACGTGCGGCCGCTCAGACACCGATACTAGCGAGGAAAAACTCGAAATGTGCCAATTCCGATCTATCTGTCCGGAAAACTCCCGACAGGTGAGTTCGACCCTGTCGGCTGGCAATACTGAATATTCTCCACCCCCTTCCGTGTCCATCTCAGAGAGCCTGATGGTCCCACGAGCCCTGTCCCGGACAGCTTTCAACTCCCGGCACACATCTTCGTCGCTCAGTGTCAGAAACCTCCCTGCTGTTGCATTCATGGTGTCTTCTGGTTCCCCCGAGCTGGGTTGATGAAGGAGGTAGGCTGGCGCGGAAGTCTCCGCTTCGTTGAAGCGCCCCCAGACGACGTAACAGCGGTTCCTTGCTCGCGTCAAGGCCACGTAGAAGAGGCGCAGGTTCTCTGCCAGCAGTTCCTTTTCGGCAAGCACGCGGTGTTCCTCGATGCCTTCAGAGCCAAGATCGAGAGTCAGCCTCATGTTGTCGGACTCATCGTGGAAAGCAAAAGGGCCATCTGAGTTTCTGATTTTTGAGTCGGCCCAGGAGAACGGGCAGAACACGACAGGGTACTCAAGGCCCTTGCTCTTGTGGATGGTCACGAGTTTTACGGCACTGTCATCGCTTTCCAAACGCAGCTGATGTTCCTCTAACCGCGGCGCGCTCGGATCCCTCTGCTCTGAAAGCCATTTCAAAAGTCCCGCCATACCGAGCTTTCTCTCGACCGATGCCTGTTGAAGGACTTCGACGAGATGCAAGACATTCGTGCTCCGGCGCTCTCCGTCAGAAAAAGCCATGAGCCGGGGAAGAATCCCTTGTTCTGACATGAAATGCCGGAACATCTGGATGAAGCCGCGATCGTTCCACCGGTCGTGATAACTCTTGAACTTAACCAGCCACCCCTCCAATATGGGTTCATTCTCTGGCCGCACCTCCAGCGCTTCTCCCTCTATTCCCATCATTTCTGTGGCCAGAGCCGCCCTGAGGCGCCTCGCGCTTTTCGGCTCAGCCATGGCTGCGAGGATCCTCTCCACTTCGAGGGCCTCAGCCGAGTCGAAAAGGTTTGCTGTGCTGTAGAGAACGTTTGGGATTTTGAGTTGCAACAAGGCCTTCTGCATCTGGCAGGCCTCGTCGTTTTTCCGAACCAGAACGGCGATATCCCTCTCGCCCAGCGGCCTTTCCCCCAAAATAGCTCTTTTCTCCCTGCCGAGGTGGAGGAGAAGAGAGATTTCCGTTGCAACGGCCCTGTAAATAAGCTCCCGCGCTTGTGTCTTGCCCAGAACCTTTCCCCTATCCGTCACCTTGCTGGCATTGAGGAACAGCAGCTGAAGGGGCGGCTCGCACTCTCCGTCTATCGTAAGGATCTCTCTGTCTTTCCTGGGCGCCGGCTTGGCCGGTTGAAACTGGATCTCATCGTACACAAAGGGACGCTCTGCGTTGACAAAGACCGTATTGACTGCAGCGATCAACTCGGGCTCCGACCGCCAGTTTTCCCCGAGGGTGTATCGGATCTTCACATCTCTTGAGGCCTCCATGTACGTGAAGATATCAGCGCCCCGGAAGCTGTATATGGCCTGCTTTGGATCGCCAATCAGGAAAAGGACGTTGTTTTCACTCTCGAAAACTCTCTTGAAGATCGCATACTGGATCGGATCCGTATCCTGAAATTCGTCGATCAGAGCCGCCTTGAATTTCATCCGAATCGCTTTCGCAAGCTCCTGCCCACCGGGTTCCTCCAGGGCACGCCACAGGTTGATGAGGAGATCGTCAAAGGATTGAACGTTTTTCTCCCTTTTCCTCTTGGCAAGCTCCTCTTGCATGTATCGAAATAGCCCCGCCTTCAGGCCCAGAAAGCGCTGGTCGAACGCCTCCTCGAGCTCTTTCGCCTTTCCCATCAGCTCGTCGCAGAGATCAAAAAAGGGATGACCGGGAGGGGCAAAACCCTGCCTTACCGACCCGTTGAGTGCACTCGAGGTAAATTTCCTGAGGCTCTCGGACAGCTCTGGATTGCTCCCCCCTGATGCTACGTAGTCATCCATGCTCCGGATCCAGCCCGGGATACTCGCCATTCTGTATATGTTCCTCTTCAAACCCTCATCAGAGGTCAGAATATCTTCGACTTCGGCTCTTGCTGAGGACCAGGCCGTGCGAAGCTTGTCAAAACAGGTCCGAAATGCGGTTTCCTGGGAAGCGGTGTCTCGAATGTCAACCTCAGGAGTGACCTTCACATAGGGCTGACCGGCCCGTCCACTAGCCAGGGAGAGGAGATCATCCGGGGTGAATTTCTTGTTCATCGTGTAGTTCACGAAAGCTGGGGTCGCGCCGTAGAGATGTCGGCGCCAGAAATCATCCACGATTCCCCGCTTGATATCTTCCTCGTAAGTCACGAGCTCGGTATCGAACAGACTGCCGCTTTCAAAGGCGTTCTCATGCAGCATTCTCCGGCAGAAGCCATGGATGGTTAATATGGCCGCCTGGTCAAAATCCCTTAGTGCCTCCCTGAGGGCTTCCTGTGCCCGCACCGAGTCGGTGTGTCTCTTGGCCAGATCGTCCAGAAATCTATTCTCACTCTTTCCCCGGGAGAATGCTGCGGTGGCTTCCCGCAGTGCGGCCCGGATCCTGTCTCTGAGTGCCTCGGTGGCAGCCTCGGTAAAGGTGACGACGAGTATCTCGCTCACGGGGAGATCCTTCTCCAGGATGAGCCTCAGAAACAGCCCGGTAAGGGCGTAGGTCTTTCCCGTCCCGGCACTGGCCTCGATGAGGTTTGTGCCTTCAAGGGGGCTTTGCAAAGGATCAAAAGGCTTAAATCCTGTCATCTCTTCTATCCGCCTCGTGCCCCGAAAGAGGCTCGAACACCTCTACGGCAATGTCGCAAAATGTCACGTCCAGGGGATCAACACCAGAAAAACACAGCCGGTAGTACGGATCTTCGCGCTCCCCACGGCGGCGATCGCTCCCTGTCCACTGGTCACGGGCACGGCGGAATGCCTCCTCCTCGGATTGGCCCTTTCCGAGGACCCGATGTGCGTATTCCCAGGACGACTCCGGGAAAAAGCGGAGGGGGCTCACTAGCCCCTCCCCAAATCTGTCAAGCAGCCTTCCGAGGATTTCCTGGCTGTTTTCAACAGGGCTGTACTCCCGGGCAGCCCAAACGAGGTCCTTACTCTTTCCTCTGTCCAGGCCCACGAGCATGCTCGTTCGAGGATAGCCGTCGGCCCCTATGCTGTTCAGCACCAGATGGTAGATCCAAATTCTCAACCGGTCCTTGGGCTTCAGTCGGGCGTAGCGATACTGGACCAACCTTCCGGGGTAGATGTCGTCGATTCTCCCGGTCAGCCGGAAGCCTGACACGCTCAGGTCGACCTCGAGAGGATCGAGGGCCCCGTCCCGCAGAAAACCCTGGGTCTTCCCAACAAAAAACTCGGCACCCTGGCTCACCCGTTCGTACAGGCATTCTCCCACGGTTCCATGGGGAAGGCGCCCGGAGACCTTTACCGGCGGCAGCAAGCCCTTGAGGTCACGCCCCCCAAACCTCCTCTCCACCAAATCCTGCTCGAATCGATACCTTTCCAGGCCCTTGATGTCGAACGATTCTCTCTCTTCCAGAATCGATGTCTTGTCCTCAAGATAGATTCCCAACCGCCGGGTGAGGAGAAACCTCGCCGGGTTGGTAAGGAAGCTGCACAGATCGGCCACGTCAAGGGTCTTATATTCCTCTTCCGGCTCGGTAAGCCCTCTGGAAATAAACGGAGCAGCCTCCCGAGGCCTCTGGACGCGCCGCGCTGCCTGGCAGTTTTCCTCGGAGTAGCTAAAGAGCTTTTCATTGTTCTTGAAGTATTCCAGGCTGAAAGGCTGGAGGCGGTGCTTTGTGACAATGTGCTCCAAGACATCCTTCCCCGGGATCTCAAACCCCTGCTCCACGTAGTCAACGAGTTCACTCACCAGCACTGACGGTGGCCTGAGGCTGTTGTCCTGGATGCTCTGTCCGACATGGCTGATGTACAGTTTCTCTCTAGCCGAGAGGATTGCCTCAAGAAAGAGATACCGGTCCTCATCCCGGAGGGACCGGTCGCCCGGTCTTGGGTCCTTTGCCATGAGATCAAAGCCGAGCGGCCTCGACTGCCTGGGGTAGGCATCCCCGTTCATACCGACGAGGCAGACGATCCTGAAGGGAATGCTCCGCATGGGGAGCATGGCGCAGAATGTCGTTCTCCCGGTAATGAATCCAAAACCGAAGCCCTCCTCTTTGAGGTGGACCCCCAGGTGCCACTTGATGACGTTGATTTCGATTTTTTGGTCGAACACCTCGCGCCTGGCCCCAAGTTCAGTCACGGCACCCCGTATGGCCTGCATTTCTCTCTCTGTCTCTTCATCGGGTTGGAAGAAGGTATCAAGAAGCGATTTCAGGGTGCTGGACCACTCGTCCAGGGTCCGTGGACGGCCAAGAGACGTGGTGTGGGTAAAAAGCTGCTCCGCGAAATGGAGAAACGCCCCGAGCACGGAGGTTTCACTCCCTTCCAAATGGTCATAAGGGAGAATTCCACAAAACAGGTTCTCCTCACCTCCGGGCATTGCATAGCCCAGAAGCAGTCTGTCCAGGCCGGCCCTCCAGGTGTTTTCCTGAACCTCGGGCAGACCCAATTCACCCCGGCTTTTTCCGTCGATTCCCCATCTGATCCGTGTCTCGTCCACCCATTTGCGAATGAGGTCGAGATCCAGATCTGACAAACCGACCTTTCGCTGTACAGCGTGCGATTCAAGAACGGCGAGAACCTGTGAGGCACCAAACCGACCCCCACAGAGATCAAGAATGGCTAGAAAAGTGCCAACGATCCCGCTCTCTCCTCTGATACTGCGGTCGGCAATGCTGAAAGGGATCCACTTCGGATCGTCTCTTGGCACATCAAAGACCGCCTGGATGTAGGGCGCGTACGTTTCAATGTCCGGTGTCATCACCAGGATGTCCCTGGGCATAAGAGTCGGGTCGTTTTCAAACAGATCGAGAAGGCTGTCGTGGAGGATTTCAATTTCCCGCATGGGGCTGTGACATGAATGGATCTCGACCGACCTGTCACGGTCTGTAATACGCTTCTTGCCCTCTGCCCCTCCGTTTCTTTCCCGGAGGTTCAGGATGTCCGACTGAATGGAGGAGAGGAGATTCCCCTCGCCCGGGTCCTCGAACGACCGAACCTCCTCGAAGTCAAACCCGTCGACCAGACCAAAGAAATCCCTCCCCTGTTTGCCCATGGACGCCAGCAGGGTGTTTCCCTTCTCCAGGTGGAGCTCGTCTCCTGAAACCTCATGCCCGGTCTGTGTGCGTATGGTTTTTCTCATCTCCCGGTCAGAGAGGATATGGCCCCAGTGCTCCCCGCAGGGATTCATGAGAAAGAGGTTCACCTCCACAAATCGGGATATCGCCGAAAAGACTTGCATGTGAAACGGCGGGAGAGCAGAGATCCCAAACAGCGAAACCCTCTCTGGGAGATCCTCTGTCCCCGCGGAGGACTTCTCAAGGGCAGAAAAAAGGGCTTTCCCAAGCGCCGCCCGGTGTCTGCCTTCATCACCTTTGACCAGTTCTCTCCAGAGCATTGCCTGCCAGTGTTGTTCTTTCCCCTTTTCCCACCGGAGAATCATCTCGGGCCGAAAGAGCAGGTACTGATCAAATAGGTCGGCGATGCAGGCTGAAAGCTGGAAACGCTTGAGGTTTCTTTGGCCATCTCCGAGATAGCCCCTGAGGCTCTCAAAGCCTGCTCTGCTGATGCAGGACGGCAGCAGCTTCATGACCTTCCATTTCATCACCCTCGGGTCAAAAGGCGAACGCTCGGGAAGAGCCGAAATTACTCTCCGGAAAATGTCATAGACAAAGTGGTTTGGAAAGGGGAAGTCACAGTTGGCACAGACACCGTGACGCTTCGCAAGTTCCATGGAGACCCAGCGCTCCATGCCCTTGCTCTGGACGACGATGATTTCTTTGGCCAGAGCCGACCCAAGGGGTTTCCTGAGAGCCCTGGCCAATGCTTCAGCCAGGATTTCCAACCGGTTGCTCGTGAAGAGTCGCAGGCCTGGCATGGGATTCTCCCCTACCCTCCCATTGTTCGAATTGTTGAACCTCTTCGCTTGGTCAAGGGACCCGGCCTGCGTGTTCAAACCGTTTCATTGTTTCCAGAGCAACTTAAGCTTGAACGAATGGAAGAACCAACCTGTCCCGAGTCCTGACCAAGGAAGCCATTTCAGTGTCCTCTTCGTTTGGATTGTAGCTTTTTTCCCAGGACTTTGTAAGGGGTTTTCCCTCGACCCTTTTCCCACCAAGTTCGGGCAGGGAAAAACGATGGGGGCTCTCAATCACATGATTAAGCCACGACCTGCGAGAGCAGGTAGATTTCTGGTGTGGCTGATCCGGCGTAGGCGGATTGAACCGCAGAATATCGAACAAGCAATAATGAATGT
>CAYGBW010000150.1:0-24924 GCA_964348185.1 uncultured Thermodesulfobacteriota bacterium
AAAGAATCAAGAAAAATGTCAGTCCGAAGGCAGGGCATAGACCCCGTTCAGGCTCCTTTCCTTGGCCTCCTGTCGACTTTGAACACGACTCCCCCACATCCATCCCACTCAGGGCCAGGGTCTGGACAGGTGTAATAGTCATACTCCATCTTGCTCGTCCAGGTCTTTCGGGTCAAAATATAGGGATAGATCGTCGCCAGGGCAGCGACACAGGCGGCCTTCCCCTTTGTCGCCTTCATGTCCAATCCGATCATGCGGGATTTGGGGTCGACCATGAAGACGATCTCATCACCCGCTTTCCAGAATTTGCATCTTCCATTGACCTTTTCAACGATTGCCACGATTCTCTCTGCCACGGGAACCTCCCCTCATCACGGAACGAAAGAGCCCAGGGGCTGAATCTGGGATCATTTGGTCAGATGCAGCTCCTCGTCAATTCCCTCTACGGGCTCCTCTTCACCGGTCATGTCAACTTTGAAAACGATCCCGCCCCTTCCGTCGAATTTGTCCCCCGCATCGGGGCATCGAAATCGATTACAGGGCTTCTTCCCGTCCCACGTCTCGATGGGCCCGAGGAGATAGGGATAGAGGCACATGAGGCCAGCCAGGCAGGAGGCCCTCCCATCGCTGAGTTTGTGGTCAACCCCGAGCATTCGCGTCTTTGTGTTTCTCCACAGGACGATCTTGTCGCCCTCTTTCCAAAACCGGCACCTGCCCTTCAGATTCTCAACAGTGACCACAATTTTTTCTGCCATAGAATCTTCGCCTCCATGCCGTGAGATTCAGGGTTTATCGAGAAACGCAAGCACAACCCGGGCAAATTCCTCGGGCATCTGGTCCACCATGGGAACCATCCCCCCCTCGATGATCGCGGTCTCACTGCCTTTGATCGCTTCGGCAAGGGGCTTCATCCGGGGGAATGAAAAGGCATCGGCTGCGCCTGCAAGGACGAGCGTCGGAGCTTTGATCAGGGGAACCCTGTCCTCCATTCTACAGCGGCCGACCACCCGGTGTCCCTCTTCCATTCTCTCCCCAACCTTGAGGGCGTCAATCACCAGCCGCGTCAACAGGTCGGGACGGTTTTTGGGATAAAAGGACATTCTCTTCTGCCAAAGCTCGGTGAGGTGAGAGCCGTCCTCCTTGAATTCAACCTCGTCTACAGGAGGTCGAGTCTTTCGCCGCTCCCGATCCTCGGCGTCGACGTAAGGGGTCGAGGAAAGCACGAGCTTGTCCACACGGTCAGGGTAAGAGGCGGCCACTTCCACCGCAATGACCCCCCCAGTGTGGTGACCGACGAGGGATGCACGACTAATGGACATGGCATCCATCAAGCGGATCACGCCTCGGCCGTATTCCTCTATCGTCCCTTCCTCCTCGGGTTTGTAGGAATCACCAAAACCAATAGTGTCCATGGCGATCGCCCAGTATTTCTGCCCAATGATCGGTAACACATCCCGATACTCATCCCATGACCGAGGGGTCTGATGCAAGAGGAGAACGGGTTTCCCCTGCCCCGCCGTTGCATAGTGAATCTGGCCTTCGGGTGTATCTGCAAAACCCCTTCGGATAGCGATCGTCCCCATTCTACTGCCTCCTATCATAGGATTCTTCGGGTTCAGAATGCAAGGGTCAGCCCTCAGGAGAACTCGGCGGAGAGACTCTCAGAGATCCCTTGATCGTCTTTAGGGATTCTGTTTATTATCCCCTTCGCCAGGTTTAAGATCTTCGCCTTTAGGCAAACAGCCTCAGCCTGTTTTGCATTTTGAATATCGAATGTCGAACACGGAATTTCGAACAGCAGAAGTTTTTGAAGGAATAGACAATAGTCTTCACTTCAATATTCTGCGGTTCCTTGTTCAGCGGTTCTACGGTTCAAAATAAATCACTTTTAGGCGTAACAAAAATCTACCCGCTTTAGGAGGTAGTGCTTTAACCCGTTGTCCTCTGTCAAAAGATACCGGGTTCCTTGAATTCCCCGAATACCTCCCTGAAGACCCCTGCCATTTCGCCAACGGTTGCATAGGCCCTACAACATTGAAGCAAGTAGGGCATCACGTTCTGTTTCTCCCTGGCGGCCTTTTCCAGGCTCTTGAGGGTTCCCGTCACCTCTCGGCCATCACGGGTTCTCTTGACCTCCTTGAGACTTCGGATCTGCTCCTCTGCGGATTCCCACCGGTATTCATGGAGATCAACCTCTTCCTCTTCACCTTCGGCGTAGATGTTAACACCCACCTTTAGCAACTCGCCCGATTGAACGCCTTTCTCAAATTCGTAGGCCTGTCGAGCCACCTCCCTCTGGACGTAACCCGAAGAGACGGCCTCGACCATTCCACCCATCCCATCGATCCGTTTCATCTCTTCCTGGATCTTCCCTTCCATCTGCTTTGTCAGGGTCTCGATGAAATACGACCCTGCCAGGGGATCAACCGTGTCTCGCAGGCCGATCTCGTCCATGAGAAGCTGACACGTCCGGAGGGAAAGCAGAGCAGCCCGGGGTGTGGGAATGGTGAAGGCCTCGTCAAAGGAACAGAGCGCAGTGGTCTGAGCACCTCCCAAGGCTGCAGCCAGGGCATAGTAAGCACCCCGCATGATGTTGTTCTCAGGCTGTTTCTTGGTCAGACCAGATCCTCCGCCGCCAAAGAGACCCCGGAAGAAGAGAACCCTCTGATCTTTCTTGCCCGCCCCATAGCGTTCTCGAAGATTGTTTGCCCAGAGCTTTCGGGCAGCCCGAAACTTTGCGACCTGTTCCCAGAGATTCCCAAAGATGTTGATGTTGAACGAAAACCGCCCGACAAAATCATCCACGTCGTATCCCCTCTGGAGGACTTCCTCGATATAGGCATTGGCAATCTGGAGGGCATAGGCGATTTCCTGAACAGGAGTGGCTCCAGATTCACGAATGTGGTACCCGCAGACGCTGACCGGGTTTGTGCGGGGCATTTCTTTCATGGAGTATTCAATGGTGTCCCCAATGAGGCGAACCGCGGGTTCTACCGCAAATATCCAGGCTCCCCGACCGATCATCTCTTTAAGAATGTCGTTCTGGGGGGTCGCGCTGATCTCATTCTTTTTGTAACCGTACTTTTCGGCCACAGCCTGGTACATGGCCAGCATGATCGAGGCAACCGCGTTGATCGTCAAACCGCTCCCAATTCTGTTGAGGGGGATGTCCCTGAACGCGATCTCGAAGTCCCGGAGGGAGTCAACCGCCATACCCACCCGTCCGACTTCTCCCTCGGCCATGAGATCATCAGAATCGTAGCCCATCTGGGTGGGAAGGTCAAAAGCCACGTTGAGGCCAGTCTGGCCATGGGAGATCAGGAACTTGAATCGCTCATTGGTCTCCTCGGGGGTTCCAAAGCCCGAATACTGTCTTGTGGTCCATGCTCTGGAGCGATACCCCAGAGGATGGATTCCCCGTGTGAAAGGATATTGACCCGGATCGGGGGCGTCCCGCTCATAGTCAAACCCAACCGATTCCAGGTCCTTTGGTGTGTAAACCGGCTTGACGTGAATACCGGACTGGAGAATAACATCCTGAATCTGATCCTTCTCATTCTTGCTGTATCTGGCAACACCCATGTCATACCTCCGAAAACCAGCGATCGGCTGTCAGCTCTCAGCGTTTGCCATAAACCAGTAACCCTCAACCTGAAACACGCACCTTTTCACCTCAAACTCCCGTCTTTCATGTCCTCTAACCTTGAACCTTTGACCTTGTCCCTAACCCCTTAAGCCTTTTGCCTTTCACCCTATGCCTTACCCCTTCTTTGCATGCTCCTGAATCCATCGAATCGATTCTTCAAAAGGGGTTCCCCCCGGAAAGACGCCCTCAATTCCCAGTTTTTTCAACTCCGGGATATCCTGCTTGGGAATGACTCCCCCGACAACCACCAGAACGTCGTCTAAGCCTTTCTCTTTCAGTTGGGCCATCAACCTCTGGCAGATCGGAAGATGGGCCCCCGACATGATACTGAGGCCGATGACATCGACGCCCTCCTGGACGGCCGTGTTTACGATCTGATCGATCCTTTGGTGGAGACCACTGTATATGACTTCCATCCCGGCATCTCTCAGAGCAAAGGCCATCACCTTTGCCCCTCGATCATGACCATCCAATCCAGGCTTTGCCACGAGAATTCGGATTTTTTTCCCGTCCACAGCGTTCCTCCCTCTCCTCCCTAAAGTCCTTTGGCGTCTTCGTTCTTCCTCTAAACTGAAAAACCGTCCTCACGGCACCGCTTTGAGGACCGCTCCAATCATGAGGGCTTCCCACAATGCAGGCTTTGCTACGTTCTGAGTTTTGGCCTTCCCCCTTGAGGGGACAAAGTCCCCGATCCTTTAACTTCAAAGGAGCCTTGCTCCCGCTCCTCAAGGGAACAAGGTTCGCGACCGACATCAAGATCCAAGCTACCTCAATCCCCATAACCTGTCAAGGAGAGCGGGCCTCGGCCCGTTGAAAGATCTCCCTGATACTGATATCATGATTCAGATAGAGGGACCGAATTCTGAAATGCCTGAAAAAGACTACTACAAGATCCTGGGGGTTGAGAGAGGGGCCACGGAAGAAGAAGTCAGACACGCCTATCGGAAACTGGCCCTTCGACACCATCCTGACCGCAATCGCGGAGATCCTCGTGCCGAGGAACGATTCAAGGAGATCAGCGAGGCCTACGGCGTCCTGATGGATCGTGAAAAGAGAAGATTCTATGATTCTCAACAGGCATCGTTTAGCAGGCAGGGTCCATACCGTCAGCAAGAGGTTTTCCGGGACATGTTCAGAAACCCTCATACCCATGATCTCTTTCGTGAACTGAGCAGGGAATTCCAGAAGTATGGGGTCCAGTTTGACCAACAATTCCTAAACCGCGTCTTCTTCGGGGGCAAGGGGTTCTTTTTCGGCGGCATCTTTTTTGGGGGGCCCATCTTTGGGAAGACACCCTTCCCAAAGGGCTCTGTCAAATCCCCACTTTTCGGCAGGACGGCTCAGGATTCCATCCCCAGCCACGGGAAGGAGAAATCTGTCAAAGGGGGAATCCTCTCACGAATCGGACGGGGAATCGAGACCCTTGTCCTCGGCCACTCTCCCAAACCCGTTGTCCGTGGGAAGACCCTCGACATTGAATACCATCTGACCCTAACCCGGCGAGAGGCCGATTCAGGAGGGAGAATCAGAATCGCCTATGAAAGGGGAAAAACCTCGGAGAAGCTCGACGTGACGATTCCCCCCGGTACGAAGTCCGGGAGCCGCCTCAAGCTGAGGGGCAAGGGAATGGCCCACCCCAGTGGAGGTCTACCCGGAGACCTCTACCTCCATGTCAATGTGACCGATTAGCAGTGGAGTTCGAGAAATTAGAGTTCAATGAACCATGGGTCTGGGACCCGGTTCCGAATGACATGGCCTGCAAGATCGACCACCCTTTCGACCCCATCGATGATGACAGAGTCGCTCGTGGCGACAACCCCTTGATATCCGAGAAGAATTGTCTCGGGCACCCTGACCGCTCGTGCGTCGCCACGCAGACCCATCTCGCCGAGGCGATCTGCCACATGCGAGGCGAGGCGACCGCTTTTGCTAATGGGAGAATCGAAAAGAAAAAGAACCCTTTTAGGGGGGAAATCCCTCAGGGTTTCCATGACGAGGTCAACCGCCCGAAAGGTTACGTCTCTTATCTTGTAAGCTGAAGAGACCCCCGAAATGTCTCTGATCACACCGTCGTCTGCCACAATCAAGGGCTTTTGGCAAAGGGCCGCTTCGACGGTGATCAGTACATTGTGGCCATCAACCCCCACATCGGCACCCTCAATGCCTTCAACGCCTATGAGTCTCTCCCTCCGGGGGGCGGCTTCCTCTAGAGCAAATACCCCCCGATGGAGAAGCTCTCTCTGATCCCTTCGGAAGCTGTATCGATTGCCGATCAACTCCAGGCTGTTCTTCCGAGGATAGCCTCGTCCGAGGAGAAAGCGGAAATCCTCAGCTCCTTTCCGAAGAGAGACAACATCGATATCCACTCTCTCATCCATTGAGATCTCCTAAGAAACTACCCCACTGAAGCGTGGGTACTCAGAGGGTTTGTTCCAGAAGGATGAATTGCTGAATTTCACCGCAGAGTCGCGGAGGAAGCAGAGAAAGAAGATTTTTTTGTTTGTCGGGAGATACCGACAAACAAAAAACCTCTCAGCCTCTTCGAGGCAATTTATGGCCGGAGGCCTGAGCTTTTTTTGGCCAATCGTTGTCTCCCGATTGGCCAAAAGGAGAAAAACCTCTGCGCTCTCCGCGCCTCTGCGGTGAGTCATCTTTGTGGATTTCAAAGCATCCTGTGAATCATTACAGCAAGGTAGTCTCTTCCATGAGTAACGCCTAAGCGCAGCACCGGTCTCGGATGTTTCTAAGGGACTACTATAACATAGCCGCAGAGAATCCCGAAGACCATTCCTTTGTGTTCAGCCTTGACAGAGCTGGGCAGGCAACAAACAGCTCAGAATGGAATCCCGTAAGATGATTTTCCATGTCCCAATTGACGCCACGGGACCAGGATGTTAAGGTTAGTATGAAGCTGTAAATCGTGAAAGGAGGAAGTTCAGTGGAGCAAGAAGTCAAAGTATACAGTACCCCAACGTGACCCTATTGCAAAATGGCGAAAGAGTATCTTTCGCAAAAGGGCATTCAATACACCGACTACAATGTGGCGCAGGATCCCAAAGCCCTCGACGAGATGGTCAAGCTCTCCGGGGCTCGATCGGTCCCTGTCATTGCGGCGTGTGGCGAGGTCATGGTCGGCTTCGACAAATCCCGCATCGATCAGATGCTCTCCTGTATTACCCAGAGAACCGAGGTCTAGGGGAGAATCCGGTTGCCTCGCGCTCGATCCGGTTTTGGGAAGAGATCTCCGACCCAGGAGGGAATCTGACTAGGCTTGACTGTGCTTCGGACCGAAAAAGGCAAGGCCCTTCTGGTGGTGGCCATCCAAAAAGACGTGCAAGAATTGGTTCTTTCGGACCGACGGGACATGCATCACTCGCACGACATGCTCGCAGTCTTCAACTTCAGGCACGAGGTGTTTTAGCACATTCTCGGCACCCACCAGGAAATCCTCGTTAAAAACCACACCGGGGTTATCTGGAAACAACGGAAGCATCACAATCTCTGCCTCCACGAGATCCTGAAAAAAATGGGTACCATAAGAGACTTCAGGCGTATATCCCTCCTTGGCAAAGGCAATCTCCACGAGGAGGCGAGTCTTGTTGATGTCGGCATAGGTCACATGAACGCCGAGATTGATGTCGTTGCTACCCCAGCGGCCGGGGCCCATCAGGATATAGGCTTTCTCGGAGAGGTGCTTGTTCACCAGATTCACGACCCGGGCGATCCTCATCTTCTCGTCAAAGGTTCGGAGGACATCATAGGCCCGTGGATTCACATAGACGATGTATTCGAGGTCACGGAGAATGCTGTTGGACAGCCCGCTTTCAGCCGTAAAAAGGATCTGCCCTCGGGGGACGTGTTTCGGGATCGCAACGTTTTCCATCTCCTTTCGAGTGGACAGGGGACGACACTGCAGCAAGTGGAGTTTATCTCCGTCCCAGGCGAACTCCAGGTCGACCGGACGACCGTAGGCGGCTTCAATCTGGGAGAGAACCTTTCTGACCAGTGAGACGAAGGGGGTTTTGGTCAGGAAGTTGTCAAAGGTCAGAGAGAGTTCCCCCTGTTTGAGATCCTCGGTCTTGAACATGGGGGGAGCAAGATGCCCGTTTTTTTGGACCGATACGGCATAGAAAAGATCCGGGTGATCGATTGCGGAACGGAGAGCACGGAAATCGATCGTTTCAAGTCCACCATTCTTCAGATTGATCACGTCTATCTTCTTCTGGGAATACTTCTTGATCTGTTCTGCCGTGACTTCTGGACGGAGCTGGGGATGGCTCAATGGGATCATCCGCGGATAGTCAGAACCCACCCGGTCGACCGCTCGGGTTCCGAGACCCAGGACGAGCCTGACCAGCCCCTCATCCTTCTTGATCTTTGGGTTCCAGGCGTAAAGGTTACGAGAAAACATGACCCCCGCGGCAAAGGGGAAAAAGTAATCTCCGAAGCGACGACCAACAACCTTCTGAACCACCATGGCCATCCGCTCATCGAAGTCGAGCAACCCATGGTCGCGACGATAGAGGATGGGATCAGGTCCAAAAACGCTAGCAAAAACTCGCTTGATGGCCGCGATAAAGTTTTTGAGCCGCGTCTCCAGATCTCCCTGATTCGCCACAAAGATGGACAGGTATTTTCCCGAGAAGGCCAGGCCAAAGTTGTCTTCCAGGAAGCTGGAAGAACGAACGATGATCGGGTGCTCACCGATTTCGCTCAGAATCCTCCGGAAGTCGTCGACAACCTCCGGCGCAAAAGCCGCATACTTGAAATTCTCCTCAATCTGCAGGTACTCCTTTTCGATCGTCTCTCTGTCCTTATACTTATGGGTGTGAAAGAGATACAGGTTGTTTCGATCAATGAACTCCGAGAAGACACCGGAGTTTAGATACCAGGTCTCTGGAACGGTGATGTACTTTTCCAGGTCCGGGTCCTTCTTCTCCAGTGTTGGCAGGAGAATCTTCTCGCCGAGAATCATGCCAGCCGCCTTTCCCCCGAGCCTGCCTGGCCGCTTACGGCTCCAGAGCGTTCGCTCCAGGAGGCTACCCACATCGACGATGGTAACGAAATTCTTGGCAATGCTAACAAAGGGGAGCTGGTTCGAAATAAAATGGTTGAGGAGGGAAACACGGATCCCCTCCGCTTCCTCCCTGGATATATAGACCTCACCCCGTGGAATATCGCAAAACTCTCCAAGGGCTCTATAGATCTCCATGGAGGTTGCATGATCCCGATTGACGATCATGCTCAGGGTCCGGCATTTATCCCGCTTCCGGGCTAAATTGATATAGTTTTCGATTTCGTTAGCACTCAGGTTGTTGGCAAAATAGTGATCGATCAGGGCCTCTACGTACTCCTGAAGGTTGTTCTCTGTGTCAGGGATCCCTTCTTCCTTCAGCCGTTCCTGTGCCTCCTGATACAGCCTTTCCCGTGTAATAATCCCCCTACTCTCCAGCACCTCCACGAAGGTACTGCGAATCTGCCCCATCAGGTCAGGATACTGATTTATTTTCTGAAACAAACGATAAGTCCTGACAGCATCCATGGGTTCCGTCCCGGGCCTGATCGCCCTCAAAGTTTCTGGGCAGGTGGAGATAATCTTGCCTACTCCTGTATGTGTTAATATTTTACCTTCAAAGCTGTCAAATGTGTAGGCCCACAGCCTACCCTAGACCCAGCCCCGCAGCTTGCAGGCTTCTGCCACTCTCGCCACTGAAACGAGATAGGCCGCCTGTCTCATATGGACCTTCTCCTGATTGTACATTCTATAGACTCCATGAAAGGCCTTTGTCATCTTTTCATCCAGCCGTGTCTGGACCTCTTCGAGGGGCCAATAGAAGTTGTAGGTGTTCTGGACCTGCTCGAAATAGGAGACCGTCACACCGCCAGCATTGGCCAGAAAATCGGGCAGGACAAAGACGTTGTTCTGATAGAGGATCTCATCGGCTTCAGGGGTGGTCGGTCCATTGGCCAGTTCACAGGAGATCTTGCATGCGATCCTGTCGGCGTTTTCAGCCGTGATCACATTCTCCAATGCCGAAGGGAACAATACGGTCACGTCCAGCTCGAGAAGCGCTTCATTGCTGATCGGCTCTGCCTCTGGAAATCCCTCGAGACGGCCATTGCTCAGCTTGTATTCCACCACCTTTTTCGGGTCCATTCCCTTTTCGCTGTAGATCCCCCCCCTGGAATCTGAAGCGGCAACGAACCTCAGACCGAGCAGTGCATGACCGAGGAGAGCGGCATATTGACCCGCATTCCCAAACCCCTGGATCGCCATGGTCTTATCCTTCAGGTCTATGTTCATGACCTTGGCGGCTTCCCGGGTCACGTAGATGCCCCCCCGGGCAGTGGCATCGGCTCGACCCTCTGATCCCCCAATAGGAATAGGTTTCCCCGTTATAACACCGGGATGGTGCCGACCGAGCAGGGTCTCGTATTCGTCCATCATCCACCCCATGATTTGGGGGGTTGTATAGACGTCAGGTGCCGGCACGTCCTTGTTCACCGACAGCATACCGGCCACCGCCCTGATATACGCACGAGCGAGTCTCTGTTTTTCCCGATCCGACATCTCTTTGGGGTTGCAGGTCACCCCTCCTTTCCCGCCGCCCAGGGGAATATCCACCACCGCGGTCTTCCATGTCATCCAGGCAGCCAAAGCACGAACGGTATCGATCGTCTCCTCAGGGTGCCATCGTATCCCCCCCTTGGTCGGTCCCCGGGCACTGTTGTACTGAACCCGGTAACCATGAAAAACCTCAACGGTCCCATCATCCATCTCCACGGGGAGGGTGACTTTTAACTCCTGCTGTGGCCACCGCAGAAGCTCATGGGTGGCCCGGTCCAGGCCCAACTTCTCCGCTGCAGAATCAAGCTGCTGCTGAGCGATTCGAAAAGGATTCAATTCTGCCATGTCTTCCCCTTTCCGCCTTGAGATTTCGTCAAAAGTCTCGACGATCGGCACTCAAACCACAGGGAGCTATTCTTTTCCCGGATTTTCAGCTCGTCTTGCTTTCTTGCGTTGCAATTCCCATCGGGGCCGTAAGTCAAGATCCTGCCTTGCTTTTGCCTGTCGGAGCCGTTTTCGCCGTTTTTGATCTCCGTACTTTCCGAACCGACCGCCCTTTTTCATGCTGTTGTCCTAAAGTTCACCGGAGAGTTCTGCGGTTGGGTCCTCTTCACCCCTTTTCCTTTATCTCAAAAAGGTTTCCATCGAAGTCTCTGATCATGGTGATGATCCTCCCTCCCTTGGGGACCTCCCTGATCTGAACCTGCATTTCTCTACACCTCTCCAGAAAACCTTCTTGATCCTCCACCTCAAGACCAACGTGGTGAACGTGGGGACGGCATATGGCGCCCCCTTCGATCACAAAAACCTCAAAGGCCATGCCACTGCGCTGATAGGTGATTGCCACATATCCTCGATCAAAACCGAACAGACCGCTGGACAACTCTGCCGGGACGGTATAAGAACGGGTCCGCTCAAAGCCAAGCAGGTCTCGGTAAAACCGGTCAGCATTCTCTTCTGATCGACAGACGAGTGCGATATGGTGAATCCTCATGAACGGCTCCTCTTGGACATTCCTCCCATCAATCCTCTCGCTGACTGACCAGGGACGGGGTCTTCTTCGCCCCCTGGAGAAGCTAGTTTAGTGTCTCAATAATAGCTTGCATGATTTACACGATCGCACGGTGTCCTGAAAACCGACATTTTAAATCCGAAATTCGAATATCGAAATGCGAAACAAATCCGAATATCAAATGACCAAAATCGACTCGGCTGAGCCTTCGACCCGAGCTCAGGCCGAGGGGCTCGTCGCAGGCCCAAACATGTTTAAAACATTAGAGAATTCGAGTTTTGATATTGTCCTTCGACTCTGCTCAGGACCGTGAGCCTGTCGAACGGCTCGTCGAACCATTTCGAGTTTCGAATTTCGTGCTTCGAGTTTTGAATTTTGACATCTCAAAACGTACAATCAGTTTTAGCGTAACTTTTGTAAACTACTTTTGGGACGTAATACTAGGGCATGACAAACGTCAAGCCCTCTGGCCGGATGGTCAGGATCGAGCACCGAACTGCCCGGACGACATTCTCGGTTGTACTTCCCACCAGGGCGTGGGGCAATCCGGTCCGGCCGTGAGTGCCCATGACAACGAGATCCACATTACTCCTCGTGATCGAGCGCCGGATCGCCTCTGTGACCCGACCCCTCCGGACCTTGCACTCATAAGGGACACCCCGAAAATCAATGGAATCGAGGAAGGTGTTGAGATCAGATTTGGCAGTTCTGATTTCTTCCTCCAAGGGGAGAGGTGGCACATAGGCCTCACCAAATCCCACATAGGGGAGGATGACGGGTTCAACCACATGGAGAACCGTAATCTTGGAACCCAGGACCTTCGCAAAATCAATGGCACCCATCAGACTCTGTTTGGAGGGTTCAGAAAAATCAACGGGCACCAAAATATGGTCGAACTGGACCGGCTTTCTCCCCTTGATCACCAATACCGGGCATGGAGCTTTGCGAACCGTTTTTTGCGCCGTGGTCCCAAGAATCACACTGGCCAGTCTTTCTTCCCTTCTCGCCCCGATGCAGATCAGGTCGACCTCCTCTTCACGGGCTTTTTTGATAATCGAGGCAAAGGTATTCCCGTAGGTAACAACCGCCTCCGTTCTTTTTGCCGTCTCCCTGTCGAGGGTCTCGGTGGCTCGCTTCATAGACAGATCTGCCGCTGCACGGACAGATTCAAAAAACGCTTCGGTTACACGCCTGGGGGAAAGGCCCTCCATGACGTGAACCAAAAGGATGCGACTACCAAACGCCTGGGCAAGAAAATCCACCACCTTCAAAACCTGGGTAGAGGAGACATCCAAATCCAACCCCACAAGAATCCTCTTGACCTTCATGAGCGCCTTTCTCCTCCCTTCATTCAACTGTACTCCATACAATCACCTGAGAATCTCTTCCTCAAAAACCGTCCTGTGTGAGACAATGGATTTGCCATAATATCAGCGAGGCTTCCTTGAGCCACAATGGTCCCGCCTCCATCGCCCCCCTCTGGCCCAAGGTCGATAACATGGTCAGCATGGTAGACAAGGTCCAGGTTGTGCTCGATCACAACCACCGAGTTTTCTTGATCGAGGAGCTTATTGATACTCTTCAGGAGAGCCTCAATATCCGCCAGATGGAGCCCGGTCGTCGGTTCATCAAAGATAAACAACCTGTGGGATCCTCTCGAGTGGGCGATATGGTGCGCGAGCTTCAGCCGCTGGGCTTCTCCCCCACTTAGCGTATTGGTCGATTGTCCCAAGCCGAGATAGCCCAGGCCCACCTCTTTGAGAATCCGTAGTTTTCGAGTCATTTTGAGCTGGTCTCCAAAGAATTCGAGGGCCTCCTCAACCGTCATATTGAGGACATCAAGGATGCTCATCCCCTTGTACTTGATTTCCAGAACTTCGGGTTCAAATCGCCTCCCTCCACACCGGTCGCACGTGACGATCACATCTTCCAAAAACTGCATCTCCATGATCTGAACCCCGGCTCCCTGACACGCCTCGCATCGGCCCCCCGGCACGTTGAAGGAGAAGTGGCTCGGCCTCATATCATTCCTCCGTGCCTGTCGGGTTCTCGCAAAGATCTGGCGGATCTCATCGAAAATCTTCAGGTAGGTGGCCGGATTCGACCGGATGCTCCGTCCAATAGGAGATTGATCCACCATGATGACCTCTTCAATTTGATCCCTTCCCTCGATGGATTCAAACTTACCCCGTTCATAACGAGGATCTGCAGTCTCACGGATTCCGGTGTACAAGACATTCTGGACCAGGGTGGTCTTCCCCGCCCCGGAGACCCCCGTGATACAGACCATGACACCCAGGGGAATCGAGACATCGATGTGTTTCAGATTGTTCTCCCAGGCATTGCGGATGGTGATAAATCTCTTTGGTTTTCGGTTTGTGGGTTTCAGGCGGTCGCCCGCTCCGTGATCCAGGTACCTCGCCGTTACCGACGCTTTGCACTCGAGAAGGGCAGGGAAACTCCCCTGAAAGACAACCGTTCCACCCCTGTGTCCTGCACCAGGACCCAGATCAATAATCTCGTCCGCCTCAGCAATAATCTCCGGGTCATGCTCCACCACCACGATGGTGTTGCCACCGTCTCTCATCCTCTTGAGTGCTCCGAGAAGTCTCCAGCTGTCCCTGGGATGAAGACCAATACTGGGTTCATCCAACACGTAGAGCGTCTCGGTCAGAGCACTTCCGAGAGAGCGGGCCAGGGTAATCCTTTGAAACTCTCCGCTGCTCAGGGTTCGCGTCTGCCGGTTCAGGGTGAGATAGCCCAGTCCGACATCGGTCATAAACCCGAGACGATTCTTGATTTCTCCGAGAAGGCGGTGTCCGACGGTCTCTTTGAGTCGCCCCAGGTCGAGATCCTGAAAAAATGCGCGGAGGTCATCGATACTCATTTCGCTGAGTTCCGCGATGTTCTTCCCTCCAATGTAAACCTGGAGGGCCTCCTCCTTTAACCGAGTCCCCCCGCAGGCTTCACAACTGGTGTAGGCGCGGTATTTACTGAGATACACCCGCACATGGACCCGATACCGCCGGCTCTCGAGCCATTCAAAAAATCCTTTGATTCCAAACCATTCATCACGGCCGTTGATGATGATGTCGCGCTGCTCTTCGGTCAGAGATTCGAAGGGTCGGTCAACGGGGATCGAATACTGTGAGCATGCCTCCCAGAGGTAGTCGTACCCCTCGCGATAGGCCGGGGTGTTCCATGCGGCAATGGGCTCCTCTTTCAGGGCTCTTTTCTGGTTTGGAATGACTTTGTCCAGGTCGATGCCGATCACCCGACCAAACCCCTGACAGGCAGGGCAGGCTCCCAGGGGGCTGTTAAAAGAAAACAAAAGGGGTTGAGGCTCGGCAAATTCCCGTTGGCAGGTGTTGCACTCGAATTTCTGGACGAACCGGTGGCGGTCGCCTTCCGTCGTTTCGATCTCACAGGTTTTTTCTCCGTGGCCAAAACAGGTCTGAACCGCTTCAGCCAGACGATTCTCCGTGCCCGGTTCCACCACGATCCGATCGATGAGGAGATCGATCCGATCCCGGGCCTCGAAGAATTCCGGAGTCTGCTCTGTCATATCGACGACCTCTCGGTTCAAGAGCATCCGATAGAAGCCAATCTTGACAAGATCTTGAACCCGAAGAGATGCGTTCTTTTGGCCCTCCAGATCACAGGGAGCAACCACATAGATCCTTTTCTCCTTCATGTTCTCCATGATCCACTGGACTGTGCTCTGTACTGTATCCCCGGTCACCGGGATCCCACAATCCGGACAAATCGTGTCCCCGATCTTTGCAAAGAGAAGCCTGAGATAGTCATAAACCTCCGAGGCTGTCCCTACGGTGGATCGCGCGTTTTTGACGGTGTTCTTCTGTTCGATTGCGATGGCAGGAGGGATGCCACTGATTCGGTCCACCTCAGGGCGGTTCATCCTCTCAAGGAACTGCCTCGCATAGGTTGACAGGGACTCCACATACCGCCGCTGTCCCTCGGCAAACAGCGTGTCAAAGGCCAGGGTCGACTTCCCGGACCCGGAGACCCCCGTCACCACCGTGATCTTCCCTCGGGGAATCCGACAGCTCAGGTTCTTCAGATTATGGGACCGTGCCCCAATGACCTCGATATACTCTGCCATCTTTCGGCTGTCAGTTGTCGGTCGTTCGTTGTCGGTTGCTGAAACGACCCGCACCCTCAAAGCCACGACGACGCTGGCGATGTTGGGTTATTCCGATTGAAAGTATGAAACGGCCCGTCTGGGCGAGTAGTCCCTCTGTGAATCAATCCGAGAACGCACCACTCCAATGAACGATTTCGCACATCGGCGTCTTTGAGTTTTTTCGATCCCGCTGCGGGTCTCAAGACATATTATAACACCGAGGGCCTCTATAAAGAACTTCGAACTGCTCACCGATCGAGTTGTCGGTCGCTCAATCCACTGCTACGAGTAGGAAACAACGGATCACTGACCTATCAGGTTGCTTTTTTCTCGTCTCTAACCTAAAATCCTTTCATCCCTCGATGAACAGAGAAGACCCTTCGGCCTCAGGTTGGAGGAGCGGCCCCCTGCGGCAGACTCAAGGTTGGAGGCCTAAGGGGAGATGGATCGCGAACTTCGTTTCCTTGAGGACCGGGAACCCGGCTCCCTTGAGGTTGAAGGATGGGGGCCTTCGTCCCCTCAAGGCAGAAGGCTTAAACTGGGAACCTAACAAATCCTGCCTTGAGCGAAGCCCATTTGGGCGCAGCGATCCTCAAGCGGAGCACAGCGAAGCGGTCCTCAAACCTCAGCCCGTGAACTGTCCATCGTCTCTGGTGTGACCCCATTTACTGGCTTGGATGAAAAGGGGGGGAGCCTCCCATGATTCGCATAGACGGCTCAGCCAAATCGGGTAGTGGTACGATACTCCGTTACGCCATGGCCCTCGCCTCTCTCCTCGGAGAGGAGCTCGAAATGATTCATATCCGGGCCTCACGGAAAAAGCCGGGTCTAAGGCCCCAGCATCTCAAGTCGGTCATCGCCTGCTGCGATATAACCGGGGGCCGGGTCGAAGGGGCAGGGGTCGACTCGTCGCGGATCCGATACTGGCCGGGAGGGGGATCAAAGGAGAGGTATTTTTCTTGGGACATCGGAACAGCCGGCTCAACCACCATGCTGGCCTTCAGCATTCTTCCCCTTGCCGTGTTTTCTCCCCATTCCCTCCGGTTTCGGATTTCAGGAGGCCTTTTCCAGGATTTTGCACCGGGTGCCCACCACATGGAACGGGTTCTTCTTCCCCTTCTCGGCAGGATGGGGGCGAGGGCCACTCTGAAACTGGTGCGGCCCGGGTACGTGCCAAAGGGGGGCGGGATGATCGAGATGGAGAGCCGCCCCGGGGAAGGAGACCTCGCACCCCTAACCCTGGAAAAGCAAGGCCGAGTAACCCAAGTCCGAGGGGTTTCCCTGGCCTCCCATCTGCGTGATCAGCAGGTCTCCAAGAGAATGGCTCACCAATGCCAGAAGATCCTATCACAAAACGGCTTCAAGGCCGAGTTTGAGATCCATGATGACACGTCCGCCTCTCAGCGGGGAGCTGCCCTGTTTATCTCTGCTCAAACCGATACGGGCTGTCTGATCGGGGCGGACCAGGCCGGTCGAGTCGGCCGCCCGTCGGAGGCGATCGGAACCT
This sequence comes from uncultured Thermodesulfobacteriota bacterium, assembly GCA_964348185.1. GTDB lineage: Bacteria > Desulfobacterota > BSN033 > WVXP01 > WVXP01 > CAYGBW01. Next base: position 16,878 of record CAYGBW010000150.1, read on the forward strand.
TTGTGGCCAAAAGTCTGTTGGAAGATCTCAAGGCAGGAGGCACGGTCGATCGCCACCTGGCGGATCAACTCATCCTTTTCGCGGGCCTCGCCAAAGGGACAACGACCTATCTCGTTCCCCGGGTGACCGAACACGTCGAAACCAATCTGTGGCTGATTGAGACGATCCTGGGGGCCAAAACATCCCTTGAAGGCAACAGGGTGACCATCGAGGGGATCGGGTTTGAGAGAAAGTAAGGGTCCAGGGACCGGCTGTCAGGAGTCACGGTTCAGGTTCCCTCGGCGATCTTGATCCCGTCCCATGCACACTAATTGAGGTACACGCCATAAACTGCCTCAAAGAGGAAAGCTGGCAGCGGCACAGGCATCAGCATCAAAGGGGTGGCATTGGGAGGAGAGAAGAAAGAGGCCCCCGTCGGCCTTATTATCCGTTTGATTGACACCACCACTGCGGAGATTCTGGCTTCCCAACGGGTGGAAGGCACAGCCAAATCAGGTGGGTTTAAGCTCGGGTTGAGCGTTATCAGAGATGTGGACTTCGGCACAGAGAGTTTCCACAAGACCCCTCTCGGTAAGGCCACCCAGATTGCCATCGACAATGCCGTGGAGTTCATTGCTTCAGAGTTTAGGGAGGTTCCCTTTCAGGGAAGGGTAATCAAGGTGAGTGGAAAAGACGTCTTTATCAGTGCTGGAGAGAAGACAGGAGCCTGCGTTGGAGATGTCTTCACGGTCTGTTCGGTAGGAGAAGAATTGAAGGATCCGGATACCGGGGAACTCGTTGGAGTTGAAGAAGAAATAGGGTCAGTGAAAATCTTCCAGGTCCAGGAGAAATAGTCGAAGGCCAGGCTAGTCAGTGGGCGAGGAGGGATCAAAACAGGAGATATCATCCGTGCCCAGTAGATCTTAAATGTATTCAAGATGCAGGAGACACATCGAAGTTCTTCTATGAGGTCACCTTCTGTCAAGCCCCTTTTTTCGTCATTGGCTACATGAGTTAATCCCTCCTTTTTGTGGTTGGTCGAGCTGGTGACTTCCTGATACGTGAGGCCTCTATTTGCCTCGAACAATCTTCTATCCGTGCCGGTCTCTTTTTGCCATTTCTTTTTTCTTTGCTCTGATGTTGTCGCTACCGGCCCGGCCGGGGAGCCGGTTAGCCCTTACCGAGATGTCTTGAAATCTGCGGAAAAGGGGAAAAGACCCGGGGCACTGAAAATCCCGACAACCCCCCCAGCCCGGTTGGATCGAACCCAACACGGACCGTCCTGGCTCCGATTACAAGAACCTCTGGCTATCCGGAGGGCCAGAGGCGTGCCAGAAGGCGTGTAGCAAAGACCTTGAATGTAAAGCCTACGCCTATGTGAAACCAAGTAAAAAGGGTGGCAAGGCACGTTGCTGGCTCAAATACGGGGTGCCGGCACCGGTCTCAAGCAGGTGTTGTACGTCTGGCGTAAAGTCCAAAAGCAAAAGGGAGCTTATCCTCAATCGAGAACTCAAGCCCCGCGACTGGGTCTTTGAGGTCAGCGTCGTAAACCTAGGCAAAACACCGGTAAGCAACGTGGGAATCCTTGTGGCAGTGCAGGATGAACGCCTTGAGACCATTATAGAAGACACCATCGAGCGCAACAAGGGCTCCAGAGCTCGCGTATATATGAGGCCGTCTCGGCAGATCCTGTCTGGGAAGTCCGTGGAAGTAAACGCCATTGTAGACCCCTATGACGAGTACAGGGAGAACAATGAAGAGAATAATCTCATTACGAAGACCTTTAGACTGAAAAACCCCTAGGGATAAAGCCAGGGGAGATTCCGAGGGTTGCGCAAGGGGCCACCCATGAAGGGGCTCTTGCCCGTGACTGGAAGACCCTTTACGGACAACGCAATTGCAGTCCAAGATCCGAGTAGACGCGGATCACATCTTCGATGCGTTCCAACACGTCTCGGGTGATCCGGGGGTGGGCTTGGAAGAAGACCCCTGGCTTGTTCAGCCAGTCCGGGTCATCGAACACCCGATCATCCAGATGAATCCCATACTGGGAACGTAGATTCCAGAGATCAGAGGGGCATAGAAAAAGCCAATTCACGTTTACAGCCACCCCGAACATTTGCACCAAACCTGCTGCATAGTGGACGGTCTCAAGACACTCTTCCTCACCCTCCCAGGGGAACCCGATGATAAAGGACAGCCACGACACTTCCAGCAGACCCGCCCGCTCCAACTGCGTCAGTGCCCGTTCAATCAATGCTAAGGTGAGCCCTTTCCGAATTCTCTTGAGTCCCTCATCATACCCGACTTCAACCCCGATGGCCAGCCGAGCCGTCTTGCGCCGGGGGATGCTTTTCACTAGCCTCTCATCGAGGAGATCGGTCGCCCTGGCCTCGAACACGATCCTCAGATCGGCCTCCCATTCTCCAATCGCAGTGAAAAGTTCGCCTGCCCGGTCACTATCCGCAGTGAAGCAGTCATCCACAAGGTAGACGCAGTTGGAACGGAATTTTGATCCCCACACTGCTTGGGCCTGTTTGAGCCGGTTCAAGAACCAGTCGGCATCGTAGGACAACCAGCTACCCCTGTGCATGATTGAGCAGAAGGTGCAGTTGAACTTGCACCCTCGAGAACTCTCCAGAGGCAGGGTGCGGTAGACACCTTCTGGCATCAGGTCGAATGCAGGCAGGGGAAGATCCTGAAGTTCTGAAAGGGCGAGTCTCGGGGCCGGGTTCTTGCGTAAGACGGCCCCGTCATCACGGCGAAATGTGAGCCCAGGCACATCCTCCAGGCGAGCCTTGCCCCTTATCCCCTCCAGGAACATGGTGAAAGATCGCTCTCCCTCCCCTCTCAGGAGGTACCTGATCTTCGTGGTTCGGGTGATATGTTCGTCGCATAGGGTCGGATGGATTCCGCCGACAATTACGGGGAGGGTCGGTTCCACTTGGTATATCAGATCGACCAGCTGCAGGGCCATTCCCCAGTTGAACGAGTTACAGGATATTCCAACCACATCGGTGTCTGCGATGGATTCCGCCATCCACGTGATGCATCGGGCTCTGGAGACACCGCACAGGGACTCTCGAATACGTGCCGGATCCAGCACACTGACTGAATACCCTTGTTCCCTGGCTATCCCTGCCAGGACATAGATGGCCAGAGGGGGCATGGTACTCATGCTCTCAATATCGATCGAAGGATGAACGGGAGGCGACATGAGTTGAACCTTCATGACTTCCCCTCGAGGGTCACGATAAGGGCCGGATCTAGTACAACTCCGAGTCTTTGATCCCCCCACCAATACCCGTCGTCAGAATGACACTCTGGTAAAACTCAAGGGCCTTTATGATACGAAGACGCTCCGGTTCCTTCAGGCCTCTCGAGACTCTTCTCAAGGTTTCATAACTTCTGATTCCAAAACCGTCAAAGAAGTCCTCCTGAAAATCAAGTGCGTAATCCGCCCTGTGTTCCCAGATATCGGAACCAGGCATCAGGAGAAACCAATTCAAGTTACAGGACAACCCATACCGGACGGTGAGTTCATAAGCAAGCTGAACCGTGCGCATGCACTCATCATAGCCGTCCCAGGGGTATCCGATAATAAAGGGAATGTTCAATTTCCCAGCGGTCTCTGTCTTCTCGGCCTTTCTCGCCAGGGTCATGACGTCACGCATCCGAATCTTCTTCCGAATCCTCCTGAGCCCCTCATCCGAACCCGCGTCCACGCTAGCCTGGACGATTTGAGTGGGGAGTTCTGCGAGGAGATCCAATATCGGCGAATCAATCAAATCGGCAATCCTCGCTTCCACTCGGAGAGACAGTTCTCTGATTCCGATTTCCTTCATCCGTCTCAAGACGGACGTACATCGCACGGGATGCGTAGAAAACGTATCATCAACAACGTAAACCAGACCCGGCATCAATTCATCGGTGGCAAGGTGATCCACGTGCTCATTAATCTGAATCAGTCTTTTCTGGAAGGCATCGGGACTGATTCCTCTCCATTTGTTGTGATACAGGATGGAACAGAATCGACAGGTGTGGAGACACCCCCTTGATGTTTCCAGAGGCAGCCATAGGTATTTTCCCTTTGGGATCAAATCGATGGCAGGCAGCGGAAGGGCCGACAACGCGTTTTCATCCATGAGAGGGCGATCCTCGTTATGTCGGATCCCGTTTTTCCTGTAGGAGATTCCTCTTACCGAAACCAGCGGGATTTTGCCTTCAACCGCCCGAACCAGCTCAAGAAGGGTCTTTTCTCCTTCCCCGCGCACGACAAAGTCGACCGGTTCGCGCGCCAGAAGGTGATTGAGGGCAAATGTGGGGTGAACGCCTCCAAGGACCACAGGCATATCAGGGAAGGCTTCCTTGACCTGTCTGATCTGTTGTAAGACAGCAACCCAATTGAAGGAGTTCGCCGAGAACCCCACCATGTCAAAGCCACCCACCCTGTTCAGAAGGGTTACGTACCGGGTTCCCTCGACAAGCGCATTGATCCGAGAAATCGACTCTTCCGTGTAAAAGCGACCCTCTGTCTTTTCTAGATCTTGGGGTATTTCAGGAAAGGAGAGTTCCTGAACGGCAGGATCCAGTACAGATACATCATGGCCTTCTTCCCTCAAAACGCCTGCCAGTTGATAGAGGGCGAGTTGGGGGCAGTACTCACCGGCTCTGAATCTCTCGCCTCTAATCACCTTGAGAAAGAACTTGCTGTCATAGAAGCTCGTCAAGAGTATCTTCATTACCAGAACTCACCGAGGTTTATCCCCTCTCCATACAAGAATCGACCCTGGTCGTGGGCTACCGGGGCTTGGCGGCGTAGTCCTTATAAACTCGTCTCGTTTTCATGAGGAAGGCGATAAAAACCGCCATCCCAACCCAGCCCATTATACCAAAGTTGGAGTATAGGGTGGCATCGGGTATGTCAAGGAAAAGAAGGGGTTTGGTGGAGGGGACATTAAAGGAGGCATGGGCAATCGTGGGGAGGAACACACTCCCTCCCTCCAGGCGCAGCCAGGCAAAGACGATCCCCAAAAGCACGGTGGTACCCATCATCACAAATACCCCGGCCACAGGATGCCTGGGAAAGTTATGGCCCATCAGAATCAGTGGAGCATGCCAGATGCCCCAGACCAGTCCCGATACGATAAAGGCCCTCCATCTACCCAGAGGCAGGAGCCTGACGAGAAGGTAGCCCCGCCACCCAAACTCTTCACCAAAAGCAAAGGGGACGGTCAGAAGTACACCCAGGGTCATGGATACGAAGAGCACGATTGAAAAAACCTCCCATGGAGAGGAGGCGTTATCGATCAGGCCGAGGTTGAAAAAAAGGGGAGAGACCCCCTGGAGTGAAAACCCAATTTCCGCTTTTTTCATAACAATCAAAAGACCGTATGTAAAAAGAGAGTGACCCACAGGGAAGAGCCAGGCATATGCGTACAGACGCTTCTTTCCGATCCTGAGGCCCCAGTCTCTGAAGCCCTGTTTCGAAGCCACGAGGCCAACCACAAATGCCGCAGGAGCAGGCGTCAGCATATAGAGGAGCTTTGCAAGGCCGATGCCCTCGCCGTCGAACCAAATCCAGGCGGCCAATGACCAGCTTCCACAAAACGTGATCGCAATGAACCAGAATATTCCTCTTTTGTCGATCATCGGATGCGTATTCCGCCAAATCGGTCAGGCAGGAGCGGGAGCATTCTTCGGTGACGAGCGAATCATGGTTCAAGCATTTCAAACAGACTCGGCATGAACGGGTCAATCCGCCCAATCTCCGGCGCCGGGAGATCCTTTCTCTGTGAGGTATACCTTTTGAAAAGGATCTTTTCTTCTCTGCTGAAAGTCAACAGATGATTCGCATTTATCTTCATCAGCTCTTTATCCAATTCTTGAAGCCTTGACAGGTTCTCTTCATTCTCCTGAAGCATGTAATTGAATTCTATGTTATTGAAATTCAGTATTTCTTTTCCCCCTATTTTGAGAAAGCATTTCGGTTTGAGATCTCTGATGAAGTAGTCACTCGGCTGATAGTAAATATCGCTCCTGTAAGCAACAAAGAAGGGTAAGATCGCCAAATAGAAGTTCTTGAATTTTCCTGCCAGGCTCTCAAAATACTCAGCCTGCTCCCGATAGACGTCATAGGAACATCCTGGGAAATTAGAGATCAAATTGATTTGGCAGATTATCCCGGCCCTCAAACACCAATTGACCGCTTTTTTTGCATGTTCAGCATCAATCCCTTTGTTCATCAGCTCAAGGATGCGCTGCGAGGTCGACTCAAGGCCGATAATCAAGAATCTGAAACCAGCGGAATACATTTCTTTTATCAGGTCTTCGCCATAAGACTTTGTGGGCCGCATATATCCGCTCATGAACACTTTCAGCCGCCTTCTTTTCAAGCCCTCAACGATCTCTCTGTACCGACTTGAGAGTATCTCCTCATCCCGAAACTCGAAGTTCTTGGTTTGATATCTCTCCAATGAGTATTCGATTTCGTCGAGGATTTTTTCAACGGCTCTCTTGCGGTAGGGTCCGTAGTTGCAACGATGGGAACAGAACGAGCACTTTCCGTACGGGCAATTCCTACTCCCCAATAGGGGTAATATCAGTTCGGAATGATAGTATTCTCCCAGATCAAATTGAGAATAGTCTGGAAATGGAATTCCGTCCAAGTTTTCAATGTACTGGTTTTGATTGATGACCACTTCTCCCCCAGCCCCTCGGTAACAAAGGCCAGGTATATCCTCAAGATTCCATGACCTGAGAATACCTTGAAGGCATTTCTCACCCTCTCCAAGAGAGATGTAATCCACGTAACCCAAGTGCCTAAGTATTGACTCAACGTCTACATAGGGGACAAAAGCACCTCCGAGAACAACTTCTACATCCATTTCTTCTTTTAGTATTTTTGAAATCGCTAGGGTTGGAATCAATTGTGTGTGTGTAAAAACAGAGAACCCAACAACATGTGGCTTTGATTTAGTGATTCTCTTTATGAGAGGGCTAAAGGAGGACCCTGACCAAGTATCTACGCCTATTCTGTCGTTCACGATATCTTCACACCATCGGTTGAAACAATGGTAATACGTTCCAAATATGAACCGAATGTTATGAACCGCATTCGAATATGTTTCTGTACCGAGAAAGGATGTGTCTTTTATCACTTGCTTATTGTTTAACAACTGCTTAACTGAGAAACATTCATTAAGATAGTGAACGGAGAAGTGGTTTTTGTATTCTCCCTTCTGTGAGCAGTGTTTCGCATTTGCACGAATCCTTCGATTCAAAACCGAATCGTGAAAATCGAGATTGGCATCATAGAATTCAGGGAGGACTGTTTTCTCGTATTTCTTAATGAATGCGATGAGATAGGCGATGCCGTTGCTAATAATTGCCGGAGAACAAAAGGGAGGAAACACCAGGAGTAGTCTTTTTGTGCCCTTAGTGGCATCGCTTGATGGGAGGGCTGTCATATTTTCAAGAGCTTTCCAGTATAGTGTCTCAATAATAACTTGGATAATTTACACGATCGGACCCTGTCCTGAAAATCGACATCTTAAATCCGAAATTCGAATATCGAAATCGGCTCGGCTGAGCTCGTCGCAGGCCCAAACATGTTTAGAAAATTAGAAAATTCGAGTTTTGATATTGTTTCGGGTTTCGAATTTCGTGCTTCGAGTTTTGAACTTTGACATCTGTATACGTACGATCAGTTTTAGTGTAACGTTTATGAACTACTTTTGGGACGTAATACTGGCTCGCTCAAGCCCTCAAGTATTTCCATTGCAAAATGGTCTTCCAGCAAGAGCTGGAAGTCGTGGCCATCCCACGTGTCCAGGGTGTCCAGGCATATCTCACAAACCGAGGAAGCTCGCTTCGGATTCCGAATCATCTGTCTCTTCTCAAGAAGCCTGGCCAGTCTGTAAGGGCCATACTGCGACAGGAACCAGAAGACCGAATTCTCATGCATGCGGTGAAACAGGGTCTCAAGAGAAGTCTCCTCCAGGTTCCCCACATTCAGCATTTCCACCGGTTCACCGGAACAACAGCAGGCATAAAGGTTCCCATTCGG
>CAYGBW010000151.1:0-5247 GCA_964348185.1 uncultured Thermodesulfobacteriota bacterium
GACGTTGAGAAGGACATAACGGTGTTTCAAAATCGGAAAAGACAGACCCGCCGTAAAGGCGGGATGGCAAGGCACCCTAGGTCCCTGAATCGGAAATCTCAGTCCATGGGCGTCAGGCGCCGACCTCGCCCGATCAAATCAAGGCCCCGATTAGCCCCTCAGTTGAAAACGGTCTTCAACAGGATCGGAGTGCCCGTCCCTGCCCCCTTTCAGCCTGACCCCTTTCAGTTGGAAGCCCTTGAGGCCCTGCAAACGGGAGATGTCCTAGTCACCGCTCCTACGGGATCGGGAAAGACCTGGGTCGCCCAGGAGGGGATGAGAAGTTACTTTGACCTGACCAAACGAAGTTGGTACGCCTCTCCTCTGAAAGCGCTTTCCAATTCCCAATACAGGGAGTTCTGTCGAACATTCGGCCCCAAGAATGTTGGCATCCTCACCGGGGACAGAAAGGAAAACCCTGAGGCCCCGATTATCGTTGGAACCACGGAGATTCTGAGAAATCAGCTCTATGACGCCATGATGGAGGGCCGGGACGTTCCCCTTGATCTGGCGATTCTTGATGAGGCCCATTATCTGAATGATCCAGACCGGGGTGTTGTCTGGGAGGAAGTCCTCATCTATCTTCCAAAAAGGGTTCGAGTGCTCTTGCTCTCCGCTACGATCAGCAACAGTCAAGAGATTAAGGGGTGGCTTGAAGCGATCCGCGGCGTCACCTGCCAGGTGGTTCAATCCGAAAAAAGGCCTGTGCCTCTCCATCTTCTCTTTCTCTTCCCGGATGGGGAACTCAGTCCCCTGGCAACCCACAGAGGAATCCTTCCCAAGGTCAGAAGGTTCCTCGCCAAAAATGCAACCTCGAAAGAAGCCGGTTCAAAGGTCAATCTTCACCTCGGCTGGGTGACTGAGCAACTCAGGATGTGGAACCTCCTCCCGGCTATCTTCTTCCTGAAGTCTAGGGCGGATTGCGACCAGGCGATTCAGACCAGACTGGCCCGCTCTCTCCCTAGGGAGGATGACTCTGATTTCAGACATGATCTCCACGCGTTTTTGAACCAATATCCCTTTCTCAGAGACCACCGGCACCGTCCCTATCTAGAACGATTTCGGGTAGGTTCCCACCACGGGGGCCAACTTCCCCAATGGAAACTTCTGGTCGAAGAGATGATGAACCGCGGATACCTGGACGCCATTTTTTCAACATCCACGGTCGCCGCGGGTGTCAATTTCCCCGCCCGGACGGTCGTGTTGGTCCAGAGCGATCGATTTGATGGCCGCCGTTTCTCAGACTTAACCGCCACGGAGCTACACCAAATGACGGGACGGGCCGGAAGACGGGGGAAGGACAGAATCGGATTCGCCCTGGTTTTGCCGGGACTCTACCAGGATCCCCTCAGAGTCCACCAGCTCGTTGATTCTCCGCCGGAGCCCATCAAGAGCCAGATCCAAATCAGCTTTTCCATGGTCCTAAACCTGCTCCTGTCTCATCGCCCCCCTGAAATCGAGGGGCTTCTTGACAAATCCCTGGCCGCCTTTCAGGACCACCACCCCCCTCGAGATCTCAAAAGAGAGTGGACCCGTCTGGTCCCCAGATTAAGGAAGGTTCTGCCAGAAGGTGCGGTCCCTGAAGGGGATCCCTTGGATTTTCTTGAGGCCATTCAGGTCCAGGCCAGACTGAAGGAACGGATGGAAGCCCTCAAGAGAGATATTGCAAAGGGACACAGGGAGTCGGTTTTTTCCCGATACTTGAGGCGGGGGAGGCTTTTCATTCATGAGAAAGGTCCGGTCTACGTCGTGTTTCATACCTTCTATCAACGGGAGAGACTCTACTGCCGCGCTCATCAACTCACAGGAGCTGTCAAGGTAAAGAGAGATCAGGTCAGGCTCAAGAAGATCCCCGTTGAGGCCATCCACACCCTTCTCGATTATCGGGTGGACCTCCCCGAAGACGTCTCCCCAGAGGTCCTGGGTTCCACATTAGCCTCCATTCCCCTAGGGGAAATCCGCCCCCTCAGAGTGAACCAGGGAGCCATCTCGCCTCACGAGGAACTGGAAAAAGCCGAATCAGAACTTGCCGGGCTGCCAGATCTCTATCGCCTGCAAACGCAGTTCCCATTAGACAGAGATACAAAAGCCCTTCTGAAAAAGCTGGAGAGGCTGGCATTGAGAACCGATCAGGTTCGACATTCTCTCCGAAGGGAATTCAATCGCCATCTCGACTTTCTGAAAGAAACCGGGTTTGTTGATCAAGAAAACCGCCTTACCCCGGACGGCAGGTGGGCATCGTGTCTCCGCCTTGATCATCCGCTCCTGATCGCCGAAGCCATCCGGAGAGGGGTCTTCCATGGGGCCGACCCCCCTACCCTAGCGGGCTTGATCGCCCCGTTTGTCGTGGACAAGATCCGGGAGGTCGATGTCGACAGCTCCGAAAGGAGGCAGTTGGAGGATATCAGAGTCAGGATGGTAGGAATGGCCGGCCAGCTTGACCGGTTGCAGCGACTGAAACGGATGAGGGGGTTCGAAACCCTTCAGTTCCAATTCTGGCCAGCTGCCTCTCTCCTCCTGTGGGCAAGGGGCGAGTCTTGGAAAGATCTCCTCAGGGTGGTTCCCATTGAGGAAGGAGACATGGCCATGGTGGTCTTAAGAACAGGGGATCATCTGAGGCAGTTTTTCGATCTGGACATCACCCATCCATCCCTGGCGCAGACGGCCCGCGAAGCACTTCCCATGATTCTCCGTGAGCCCGTTTATGTTCCCTAGCCTCTGGAAGGGACGTGGATGATTTTCCTCCATTCTGGTCTCACGTATCAGAGAATTCAGATTGATTCAGTTTAACCTTCCCTCTGATCCGATCGAGTCGATCGATTCCTCTCTGTTCCAAGTAGCGCCTCATCCCCTCTATGACTTCAAAAACGATCCAGGGATCTCGAAACAGGGACGTGCCAATGCCCACCGCTGTCGCACCCGCCAAAATAAACTCGATCGCATCTTCCCATCTTCTGACCCCCCCCATGCCAATAATCGGGATGGGAACGGCCCTGTGTACGTCCCATACCGCTTTTATGGCAATCGGCCTGATGGCTGGACCGGATAACCCCCCGATGATATTTCCCAGTTTCGGTCTCTGCGTTTCGATGTCTATCGCCATTCCTGACACGGTATTGATCAGCGAGACGGCATCGGCTCCGTTTTTTTCCACGCTCCGGGCGATCAGGGTGATGTCCGTCACATTGGGAGTCAGTTTTGCGATAACCGGAAGTCTGGTGCTCCCCTTTACCGCGTTTATGATGTCCCCTGCAACCTCAGGGTCAGCCCCAAAACTACGCCCCCCGGCTTCCAGGTTGGGACATGAGATATTCACCTCGAGTGCAGACACGCCCTCTTCCTGATCGAGAATCGCGGCTATTTTTGGAAAATCGTCGATGACGAGGCCTGCAATACTGACGATTACCGGGACGCGATACTGCTTCAGAAACGGTAAATCGTGTCTAAGGAAGTGTCTTACCCCCTGGCTCTGAATCCCTATGGAGTTTAGAAGGCCACTCTCACATTCCGCGATTCTCGGTGTCGGGTTTCCCAAGCGTTTTTCCAACGTTAGGCTCTTCACGGTAAAGGCTCCCAATTCACTGAGATCGTAGAACTGAGAGAGTTCCTGTCCATAGCCGCACGTTCCTGACGCCGTCACGATCGGGTTTCGCATGACGATGCCGCACATCTTGGTGGTCATATCAGGTTCCATGGTCGAATACGATTTCCTCCAAGGGAAAAACGGGGCCCTCTGTGCAGACCTTCAGTTTCTCAATAATTCCCTCCCTTATCACGGATACGACACAGGACAGACAGACTCCGTAACCACATCCCATCTTCTCTTCCAGGGCGACCTCACCCTTTAGGTTGGCCCTTTTGATCATGGGGAGAACGACTTTGAGCATGGGGGTCGGCCCACATACATAAACCCGGTCGATCTCTCGTTTCATGATTGCTTCTAAGTGATCACTAACGAGGCCCTCTAAGCCGTAGGATCCGTCGTCTGTTGTTACGATGATCTCCCCATGGCATTTTCGAAAAACATCCTCACCGAAGACCTTGTCGGAAGACTGAAATCCCAACAGGGCCGTGATACTGTTCTTGCTCTGGTATAACCCATTGGCCAATCCCCACAGGGGCGCAACGCCACACCCCCCTCCCAACAGAAGGCAATTCATGGCCCTCTCGGGCAGGTGAAAGCCCACACCGAGGGGCCCCAGAATATCGACAACATCGCCCGGTCGAAGGTCGACCATGGCTGATGTGCCCTTGCCCACGACTCGATACACAATCTCAAAAAGGGAGTGCTCTGGCCGGGTCATGGCAACGCTGAATGGTCTTCGGAGCAAAAGATCGTCCCTCCTGTTGATCCGCAGATTGACAAATTGCCCCGGCTTTGTCACCCTGGCGACCCTGTCGTCTCTCAAAATGAGATGGTAATGGTCGGAACAAATGGGAGTGTTCTCAACCACGAGGGCCTGGCGATGTAGATCCAGCTTTTCCATCATATTCTCGATAAGTCCCCGTCTCACGCAGTGGAGTTCGCAGATTCTATATCAAATCCTCCTCAAATTGTCAAAGAGACCCCCTGCCCGAGAATTGGATACGCCCTGGTGGACTTTGCTTTTCTCCGGTTCTGGGCTCGGTATGATCGAAGGTAAAACCCTTCCACTGCACAGATCGTGGACGGAAAGCAGATTGAAATCCAGATGAGGTCTAACAATTTGTCTTAAGGTTCTATGCGTAACTTTCTGTAATTCAAATAAAAGCTTTTTCAATCTTCAGAAACCCCGGGTGAAGGAGGAAATTGTCCCCAGCAAGGCTTGCGCTTTCAACGCATACCGAATAGCCGTTATCGTCTCTCTAACTGGAGTTTCCTCAGAAATAACTGATCGTATTATGCAACGATTGAAATTATGTTGAATATCTGATTAGAAAAGTAGCCAAACCTCTTTTTGTATTTCACAAAGGGTTTTTGATAAATCTAAGGCTCGCTTCTGGCGACTGAGTGCTTGCGCGCGACTTTGTGCTCGAAACTGGTCCGCCGTGCGGGATAAACCCCGCCCCTACATGGCCCAGTCCAGACAATCGTAGGGGTGGGGTTCATCCCCATAAGCGCTCAAATAAGAAGCCAACTCGATTCAAAAGTGTATTGAATATCGAATATCGAACAAGGAATTTCGAATCATGAGGTTTTCTTGTCCCTTTGTTTTTGGCAAGGATTGC
>CAYGBW010000152.1:0-11356 GCA_964348185.1 uncultured Thermodesulfobacteriota bacterium
GGCGTTACCAGATTGGCCTTGACAAGGAGTTCACCTAGCCGTTTGCTCATTACTCACTCTCCATGGAATTGGCTACGTGATTTGCAGCAAAATGAATGCCAAGAATCGTTGCTTATGCGAGGCGCTCACTCGAGAAAACCTCGGGCGATCACGTCCTCAAAACAGGAAAGTTCCAAGCCATTACGGTGACAAAAATTGTCATATCAACTCAAGCGCGGTGGCCAGATGAAAATCCTTTTGAGACCGTGCGGAAACGGTTTCCACACGACCCACCTGGCAACGGGGCAGGGAGACCTCTAACGCAACTGGGGTAGAGGCACGGGTTCTGGCGCGAGGGCTACCTGAACCCTCAATCCTCGGTCCCAGACCTCAGATTCATCAAAAGCCTCTGAGAAAAACGAAAAGGGGCTTTGGGCAACCCGCGAGAACGAAAGGGAAAATCATCCCCCTGGCCGAACACGGCTCTTCCCCGGAAGATCACCTCCCCTCGTCCTCTTTCCGGAAAAGGACGAGAAAAAGACGGTGAACGGAAATTGATCACATACCGAAAGGGGAGACGCTAGTTTATGCCAGGGATCCTGACAGTGAAGGTGCTTCCCTTGCCCAACTCACTTTTTGCAGATATGCTCCCATTGTGCGCCTCAGCGATATACTTGCAAATGCTGAGGCCGAGGCCAGATCCCCCTTCCTGTCGAGAGCGGGCCTTATCCGCTCTGTAGAAGCGATCAAAGATGTGTGCAAGGGCTTCCTGAGAAATGCCTATCCCCTGATCGCTGACACTGATCAGGGCGGACCCGTTCTCTTTTTCTAGAGTGATATCGATGCGACTCCCGGGCGAGGAGTATTTGATGCCGTTTTCAATCAAGTTGAGCATCATGGACTTCAGGGGCAGAGGATCTGCCAAAGCAAGGATCTTTTGATTATTGTGAAGGTAGACATCGATCGACTTGGAGGTGGCAAGCACCTGAGCCTGCACCTGGATCTCAGAGAGGACTTCGGCCAGATCCACAACGGTTTTTGAAAAAGGGGCTTCTCCCGTATCCGCACGAGAGAGCAAGAGGAGGTCATCCACGATTCTCGTCATGTTGTTGATTTCCTCGAGGTTACTCTTGAGGATTGCTCTGTATTCATTCCCTGTCCGTGCCCTGCGCAGGGCAACCTCAATTTCCCCCTTGAGAATGGTCAGGGGTGTCTTGAGCTCATGAGAGGCATCTGCACTAAACTGACGGATTCTTCTAAAGGATTGGTCCAGACGGGAGATCATGTCGTTGAAGGTCTCGGCAAGGCGACCGATTTCATCCTTGGCCTTTCTGATTCGAATTCTCTTGTTGAGATTATGAGAGGTGATCATCCGAGCCGTGTTGGTGATTTCATCGACGGGTCGAAGGGCTTGGTTCGACAAAAATTGACCGCCAATGCTGGCTACTGCAAGAGCAGACGGGATTGTGATGGATAGAATCAAGAGAAGGGTCTTGAGAGCCTTCTCCACATCTTCGAGTGAACTGGCGACCTGAACGATATTGGTGATTCGTCGACGCTCCACAATCGGCATGGTGATGATCCGGATGGGCGAGGTGGCGATGGTTCGGTTCGTCTCGAATGTCACCCTCCCTTTGGAGGCATTTCTTAAGGCCTCGATGGAAATGGGGAGTTGAAATCTTCCAAGGCTGCCTGACTTCAGGCCAATCCGACCCTTTCTATCTAGGACCTGGATGAACTTTCCCGAAGGCCGCTTGCCAGTTGCCTCTTCAATGATCCGGTCCAGATTGAGCCCATATTTGGAATAAGGACTGGAATACGATGAGGCGATGAATTCTGCCACACTCTTGATCCTTGCATCCAGATACTTGTGAAGACTCGTCGAAAGGGTCAGGTAGAGAAACCCGCTAAAGGAACAGAGAGTGATTCCTAGAATCGCCACATACCACAGGGTGAGACGAACTCGAATGCTTTGAAAGTTCATGGTTCTACCCTTTCATCATGTAGCCTACACCCCGGATGGTGTGGATCAACTTTACATCGAAGTCTCGGTCGACCTTCTTTCGGAGAAAATTGACATAAACGTCCACGACGTTCGTGTCGGTGTCAAAATGGTAGTCCCAGACATGCTCGGATATCATGGTGCGAGTCAGAACCCTGTTGGGCTTCCGCATGAAGTACTCGAGGAGGGCGTACTCTTTTGCCGTTAATTCGATCGTTTTGCCGCCCCGGGTGACCGCGTGGGAGAGAAGGGAAAGTCTAAGGTCTCCCACCTCAAGAAAGGAAGGTTTGGCCTCTCTATCCCGCCGCAGAAGGGCCCGAATTCGTGCGAGCAACTCGCTGAAGGCGAAGGGCTTTGTCAGGTAGTCATCACATCCCGCATCGAGCCCTTCAACAATGTTCTCGACTGAATCCTTGGCCGTCAGCATGAGGATAGGAAAAAGATTCCCCTTTTCCCGGATGCGGCTGAGCACGGTCATCCCATCGATTTTTGGAAGCATGATGTCAAGAAGGACGAGATCGTAATCATACATCTCGACCATGGAAAGAGCCTCTTTGCCATCATAGGCTAAATCGACGGCGTAATGCTCTTCCTCCAGTCCCTTCTTGAGGAAACTGGCCACTTTCTTTTCATCCTCTACCACCAGAAGCCGCATGAATCGACTCACCTCTTGCCCTGTGGAAGTTCTGAAACATTATACTGGGTCAAGGCAAAAAAGCAAGAGGGGGAGGCGGTCTCAGATCAAGGAGAGGGAGGGCTCCCAACGGAGTTGGAAGTATTTTCCTGGCTACAGGCACCTTGACAGTATATGATGCCTCTGCTAGAATTTTTTTCCCTGTTTCATGGGTAATTTCCGTCACACGCGCTGTTTACCAGGCCATGGCCTATTCTCGCACAACGTCAATTCTTGAGACCGTCGGGTGGGGGTTGCACACGACTGGAGGCTCTCGTGATCAGGATTGCTGGAATTCAGATGGGATGCAGTAAAATAAAGGAACAAAATACGGAGAGAGCAGTCAAACTGGCGAGTCTCGCCGCGGACCGCGGCGCGAGAATCATCTGTTTCCAGGAACTATTTCATACCCACTGGTTTCCAAAAGACATCAACAAGGAGAACTTCGGGCTTGCTGAGCCCTCCAATGGGCCAACGATTGCAGCCATGCAACCCCTCGCACGGGAGAAGGAAGTGGTCTTGATCTGTCCGATCTTCGAAAAGGAAGGGGAAGATGCCTTTTATAACTCGGCCATTGTGATTGACTCAGGGGGGGAGATTCTGGGGGGATACAGGAAGGTTCACATCCCGCAGATTCCCCTGTGGGAGGAGAAATCTTACTTCACTCCGGGTAATCGAGGCTTTCCGGTCTTTTCAACAGCCTATGGAAGGGTTGGCGTTCAGATCTGCTGGGACAATTTCTTTCCCGAGGGGACCCGTTGTCTGGCCTTGAAAGGGGCTGAGATTATTCTTTCGCCAACGGCGGCCGCCTTTGCCTCTCAGGGGCGCTGGCAGACAATGATCTCTGCCAATGCTATGGCAAATGGAGTTTTCGTCCTGAGGGTTAACCGGGTGGGGAGCGAGGAACGACAGGACTTTTATGGCAAAAGCTTCTGTGTGGGACCTGGGGGAGAACTTCTGGGGAGTCCCAGCGGCATCAAAGAGGGAATTCTATTCGCTGATATTGATCTCAAGGAAATTACACGATACCGGAGAGCGTATCCTTTTCTGTGGGATCGGCGACCCGGGATTTATCGGGAGGTTTGCGACTCTGAGTTCTCAGACCTTCAAATGTCGGAAGAGATCGATGAATCGGACTAGTCGGCTGACCTGAACCCATTGGGGTTGGCGATCGGACTAAGACAGAGTATTCTTGCCATAAAGTCAGAGGAGCCCGACGTATCGATTTCGCGGAAGACCCGATGCCCGGCAGACAGGAGAGGCAGAAAAGGGAGGTTTTGCTGACTGAGGAGCTATTATGAAGGGGATGCTGAGGAGTATTCTGACGGCGGCGGTTGAGAGGGCTCTGGAAAAGGAAGGGTACCGAAATGCCAACGTCCCCCCAGTCATGCTAGAGACGCCAAGAGCTCGATATCATGGGGATTATGCCACCAACATTGCCATGGTTCTCGCCTCCCGAGAGAACCAATCTCCCCGAATCATGGCTGAGACCATTGTCGAGAACATCGTCGATTCTGATGAGCTGATCGACCGGGTAGAAATCGCGGGCCCCGGCTTTATCAACATTTTTGTTCATAAGAGGGCGTGGGCGTATCTGCTCCGACAGATTGAGCAGAAGGGATCGAGATATGGGGAGAGCCAGATTGGGAAGGGTGGGCGGATACAAGTGGAATTCGTCAGCGCCAATCCCACTGGGCCTCTGCATATCGGTCACGGGCGGGGAGCGGTCACGGGGGATGTCCTGTCCAATATCCTGAAAAAGGTGGGATATCGAGTGTCAAAGGAGTATTATATCAACGACGTTGGAATTCAGATGGAAACGCTCGGCCGGTCGGTCTGGGCCCGGTATCGCCACATCCTGGGTGAGGAGGCTCCCTTTGCCGATGACTGGTATCAGGGAGATTACATTTTTGACGTAGCCAGGGAGATCAGACGAGAGAAGGGAAGGGAACTCCTCAGGTCGCCGGACCCGGAGGCGATCGCCTTTTGCAGCGGTTTTGCGATTCCATGGATCATGGAGGGGATCCGGAGAGACCTGAGGGATTTTGGGATACGATTTCAGAATTGGTACAGTGAGAAAAAGCTCTATGCCAATAATTTGGTAAGCCGGACGATCGAGCTCCTCCGCAAGAGAGGGCTTGTCTATGAGCGGGATGGTGCCACCTGGTTCCTGAGCACCCGCTACGGGGATGAAAAGGATCGGGTTCTTGTGAAGGCAGATGGCCTTACCACATACTTCGCCTCGGACATTGCATATCACTGGGACAAGTATCGGAGGGGATTCGATACCGTAATCAATATCTGGGGAGCGGATCATCACGGGTATATTCCCAGGATGAAGGCTGCTATCCAGGCGCTGGGGAAGAATGAGGCAGACCTCAAAATCGTTCTTGTTCGGTTGGTCAACCTCCTAATCGAGGGGAAGCCCCTGGCCATGTCCACCCGGGCTGGGCAGTTTGCAACGCTTCGGGAGGTTCTCGATGAGGTGGGCAGAGACGCTTCCCGCTTCTTCTTGCTCATGAGACGGTCTGACAGCTCCCTGGACTTTGATCTTGGTCTGGCCAAAAGAAAAGAGAGTGACAACCCCGTCTACTATGTTCAGTATGCTCACGCGAGAATATCAAGTGTCCTGAGAGAGGCTCGGAGACGGAGTGTCCCGATTCCGTCCTTTGAAGAAATCGAGCCGGAGCGTCTCTCTCTCCCCGAGGAGGTTGAACTCATCAAAACCATCTCCTCCTTTCCGGAGGTCGTAGAAGGGAGCGCTCTTTCCCTGGAACCCCACCGCTTGTGCTTTTACTGCCAAGAGGTGGCAAGCCTTTTTCACGGCTACTATAATCTGGGAAGCAAGAATCGGGCCTTGAGAATCATTGGTGAGGAGAGAGAAACGACAAAAGCGCGGCTATTTCTGGCAAAAGCAACTCGGATCGTTCTTAAGAATACCCTCAGACTCTTGGGTGTTTCGGCGCCCAATCGGATGTAGCAGGAGATCCACCGGTCGTGGTCAGAGATTTCAAGGGTAACTGGGGAAAATCGGACAAAAAGGCAGAATCCCCGGGATGGCTCATTCTGGTGATCTCCCACCTTGCAATCTTCATTGTGGGCCTTTCATTGGGTCATTGGATGGGCGAACGCTTTGCCAAGATCTCCGCTCCCCAGGACACCCTTTCCCGGCCGGTGGAATCTGAAAAGGGTACACCGTCCGTATCGGAAAAGTATGGGGGGAAAAAGCCCGTCCCCGAAGCCCCGAAAGATGATGAAATCGAAAGGCGGCCCCGGACAGAACCGGATCCATCAGAGAATGAGCCACGATTCACCTTTTACGAATCCCTCCAGAAAGAGAAGCTGTCAGGTTCGGAGCCACCGATCAAAGAGGGGGAAGGAAGAGGTACCACCGCCTCCAGAGGAATCGGCTTTCCCCCCCCTAGAATCAAGACAGAACCGAGCCGGCCAACTCAGCAGTCGACCTTCCGAGTCTACTACGTCCAAGTCGCCTCTTTCCAAAAAGAGGCGATGGCTCAGAGGCTCGCAGAGCGACTGAGAGGAAGGGGCTATCCTGCCGAGGTGGTCCCGAAGGTCATCATCAATAGGGGAGTCTGGTACAGGGTCCGGATGGGCCCTTTTGGAAGTGAATCAGAGGCAACTGAGAGGGCAGCCGCCATAGAGAAGAGTGAGAATCTTCGACCCTTTGTCTGGTCCGAAAAGGGTAAGGGGAATTCATGAATTCAGGGCCGGATCTTTCTTCTGTTTGACAATCCCATGCGAAGGAGTGAAACAGGAACATGGTGCAAAAAGGCAAGAAGCAAAAGAGTCAGGTCAGGGAATGGATTGAAGCGATTGTTTTCGCGTTCGTTATCGCCATGTTTATCAGGACCTTCATTTTCCAGGCTTTCAAGATCCCGTCCAGCTCCATGGTGCCAACCCTCAAGGTGGGTGATCACATTCTGGTTTGGAAGTTTATCTATGGGATAAAGATCCCTCTGATCGACAAGAAACTGTTTGTGACAAGTCCAGACCGCGGAGATATCGTTGTCTTTGTCTACCCCAAGGACAAAACCAAGGATTTCATCTAACGGGTGATTGGATTGCCAGGAGAAAAGGTTGAGATCGTCGACCAGACCATTCTGATAAACGACAAGCCCATAGAAGACCCGTGGGGATACCATGAGAGGACCCGGGCGACCTCGGGATCTGCAGCGGATAACTATGGACCAAGAATCGTTCCCCTCCATTCCCTTTTCGTCATGGGGGATAACCGGGATAACAGTCAGGACAGCCGATACTGGGGGTTTGTCGACCTGAACGCCTTGAAGGGGGAGGCGTTTATCATCTACTTCTCCTGGGATAAGACATCGCGCAACCTGTTGAAAAAGATTCGGTGGACCCGATTCGGTCACCTGATTCGGTAGAAACGGGAACGATCATCCCGATATTTCGGGTGAATAGGGGGGGCCTGCTGCGATGAGATTCCTTCTCGAGGAGTTTAGAGGCCTTCTCCTTCGCTGAGACGGGGGGCTGACTCGAGTATCTGCCTCGCATGAGTCATGTCCTTCTTGATCTGTTCGATCAGCGCCGCCGAGCCTTCGAAAACCCTCTCATCTCGAATTCTCTGAACAAAGGCCACTTGGATCTCTTTTCCATAGATGTCCCTGTTGAAGTCGAAAACGTGGACCTCCAACGAGAATCGATTCTCTCCAAAGGTTGGATTCGTCCCCACGTTCGCTACGCCCTGATAGGTCTGGTTGTCGATGAGCACCGTCACCGCGTAGACGCCGTTTCTGGGATAGAGCTCGTTCAGGATTTCCACATTGGCCGTTGGCACCCCTAACAGTCTTCCTCGGCCTGTTCCCCAAATAACCTTCCCCATAACCAAGTAGTGGCGCCCCAGGAGCCGGGCGGCTAGGGCCATCTCTCCACACCGTATAAGGTCCCGGATGGCAGAACTGCTGACGATCCGACCGTCCACCCGAATAGGATCGACCGCCTCCACCTGGAAAGCAAACTCCTGGCCATACCGCTTTAGATCCTCCAGGCTACCCTGCCTTCGCCGACCAAAAGCGTAATTGTATCCCACGATGATCCTCCGGGGGCCAATACGATCGACGAGTATCAACTTTACAAACTCTCGAGCCGAAATAGCCGAGAATTCCCTCGTGAACTCCGCACAGATCACGACGTCGATTCCGAGCCCCTCCATCAACATCATCTTTTTCTTAAAGGGGGTGATCAGGGGTGGACATTGATCGGCTTGGAGAACCTTGAGGGGGTGGGGTTCAAAGGTAAAAACAATCGACTCTCCGGTGATCTCCCTGGCTGCTCGTCCCGTCCTCTCCAGGATCAGCTGGTGGCCCAGATGTAAACCGTCGAAGTTTCCTAGGGCCACCACAGGGTTTCGAAAGGTCCGCCCGATATTTTCGATCCCGAGGATGATCTCCATGGTCATTCCAGTCTATCGTGAGGTATTGTTGTCGTGTCTCTGCGACCGTTCTTCCCCACCACCTATTCTCCCTTTTCAATCTCCATGAAGATCTTTCCCCTGCTGAAGAGTCTAACCTCCCCCGTTGACTCGGAGATCACCACCGCAATGGCTCCAGTAACATTGGTAATCCCCGCTGCTGCCCGATGGCGACTTCCAAGCCCTTGAGGAATCTCAATAGCCTCTCCAGATGCGTCTAGATGTCTGCCTGCTGCGAGGATCACACCGTCGTTGCGAATGACGAAGGCGCCATCGATCGAGGAAAACTCTTTGATCGTGTTTTTCAGTCTCGGATCAAGGATATGCCTCTCCTCCTCTGGATAGCCTTTAAAGGGGTTGATGACCATTTGATGGGAGAACTTGAGAACCTCTTCCTGATCACCGAGAACGAAGATCGCCCCCACAGGCTTCCCCTCTCTTCCTTCAATGGCAAGTTCTAGGCCTATGGTGAGAAGGGCATCGAAAACCTCTGGTCTGACGACTTCAGACAAGACCGGAAGGTTGGCGGTCGAAATCATTTCGAATTCCTTTCCCAGATCCAGAATGATCAGGGTATCCAGAACGGGAGACCTGGGAGTCCCGGAGAGACAGACCAGTTTGTCTCCTTCTTTGATCAAGCCTGCCGATACGGCCCGAATGATGGCAATCTTGATCTGATTGAGGCGGCCGAGTTCAATCCGGGGCACCATTATCATCTTTTCGATATGTTGGGAGGCCTCTCCATACGTCGTCTCGTCCCTGGCTACGGCGATGAGTTCTGTCGTGGCTTCATGGACCATTTTCACGAAGTTCCCATAGTCCTGAATGACGTCCGCATAAACCAGGATCGCGTTTGCATCACACTTCTTTGCGATAGTGCATGCGGCCTCGAGCATCATTCGATTGCCTTCTTTCATTGTGCCGTCCTTGTTTTTGGAAGAGAATAGGTGCGGGTTCTCTTGACGGTCATCTTGTCACCGAAACTCGGCCGTATGGACCGGGAGAATTGGGGTGTGCAGCCACCTTTCTTCTGTCCTCAGTGACAATGTAGTCTAACTTCTTCTTGAGTTGCCGTGCCTCTCTGTAGATTGTCACCGGGTGAGATAGATTCAACTCTGGACATCGGTGTAAGGCACAGTCTCTGCGCTTTCCTGGCCGTGGGTAGTACCGGACCCACCAAGTCCTGCCAACCTTTCCATTGGCGTAAACTCGCCTATAAAGACCATTTCGAAACTTGACCTTCGGCATTATTCCATTGGGTACACTGGAGTAGCTCAATTGATAAATATAGCCTTTACTCGAAAGACAGTCAAGAGCAATTGGGTACACTATGCGTGCTGGAATTCCTATAACACCGTGAAATAACAGCCCGTGCCTGGCAATGAATTCGCACCCGGTATCTGGAATGATTGAATGTTGGAATCGTGAAGCATGGGACGGCCAAAGGAGAAGCGTTTATATTTCCATTCCTCTCCCAGACGAGCAGCTTTAGCATATCAACACTTTGAATATCGAATGTCGAACAAGGAATTTCGAATGATGATTTTTTCCCTTCGACATTCACTATTGCTTGTTCGATATTCCTCGGTTCAATCCGCCTACGGGGGATCAGTCATGCTAGAAATCTACCTGCGTTGGGAGGTAGTGGTTTAATATTCGTTTTTTCCCCTTGCGATCCCTCATTCCGTCATTCGATTCTTCCCGTGTTCCAGTTATGGGGAAAGGGTGGAGGAGCGGGTGTTTCCAAAGCATCAAAGATGATTGGACCTTCCCCGACCTGCGTGCTATAATCTTCGAAGATTCTGGGAATGGGCTATGGATCTTGCCTAAGGGGCAGAGGGGAAGATCGGGCCTGTAAGATCGTCGACAAATCTTCATCCCGAGTCGTCTGTTTCTCGGTGGGGTTTTACTTCGGGTTTGTCCAGGGGGTCGTCATGGGGTTTACCTGTGGAATCGTGGGACTTCCCAATGTGGGCAAATCGACGATATTCAACGCATCCACAGCTGCTCGTGCAGAAGTGGCCAACTACCCGTTCTGCACTATCGAGCCAAACATCGGCGTTGTCAATGTCCCCGACAGGCGTCTATCGCTTATTGCCGATGTGATCAGACCTAAGAAGGTGACGCCAACCATTCTGCAGTTTCTCGATATTGCAGGCCTCGTTAAGAATGCAAGTAAAGGGGAGGGACTGGGCAACCAGTTCCTCGGACACATCAGAAATGTGGATGCGATTGCTCACGTGGTCCGGTGTTTTGAGGGTGACAACGTTGCCCACTTGAGCGGATCTGTCGATCCCGTCCGAGACGTCGACATTGTAAACACCGAATTGATTCTCGCTGACCTGGAAAACCTCGAGAAGAGAATGGCCAAGGCACAGAGACTCCTCAAGACGGGAAGCAAGGAGATGGCCGAGGCACTCCATGTCTACGAGAAGATTCATGGGGCACTGAATGAAGGAAGAATGGCCCGAACCTTGACCTTTGCGGGAGAGGCGTTGGCGTTATTCAGAGATCTGCAGCTTCTCACGGCCAAACCCATGTTCTATGTGGCCAACATTGAAGAGAAAGCGTTGAATGGGGGAGAGTATCTGAAGGCGCTGGAGGAGAAAGCTCGCAAAGAGGGAGTGCCTGTCGTTTCGATATGTGGGGAACTGGAAGCGGAGATTGCTCAACTACCCGAATCCGAAAGGATGGCCTTTAAGAAGGATTTTGGTATCGAGGAGTCGGGGCTTGAGCGGCTGATCCGAGTTGGCTATGAGATACTCAATCTGGTTACCTTCTTTACGATCGTGAGCTCCGAATTGAGGGCGTGGACCGTTCCCCGTGGAACGGCGGCGCCGACTGCTGCCGGCAGAATTCACTCTGATATGGAGCGTGGATTTATCCGGGCCGATGTGATTTTCTGCGAGGATTTCTTAGCCTGCGGGTCTGAACATGTGGCCCGGGAAAGGGGGCTTCTCCGATCTGAGGGTCGGGATTACCTCGTGCAGGACGGGGATGTGATCCATTTCAGGTTTAATGTGTAACCAAAGGTCTTGGAATTTGGACAACTTACTCAAGTTAAACCCGGTTTCTATGGCGCTTTGCTTGTTAGCTAGTCGTCACTGAAAAACGCCCCTGACCCTCTCTGAACGGAGTTTTTGACCCGTTCTAAGGCTCGGTCGTTCGATCTTCCGAACTCGGCCTAGCGGCCTCAGACAGCGGAATCTCGCCCCTTCGGGGACACTCCCTTCGCCAAGACGGGTAGCCC
>CAYGBW010000153.1:0-22820 GCA_964348185.1 uncultured Thermodesulfobacteriota bacterium
ACCGTGAGCCTGTCGAACGGCTTGTCGAACCATTTCGGGTTTCGAATTTCGTGCTTCGAGTTTTGAATTTTGACATCTCCATACGTACGATCAGTTTTAGGGCAACTTTTGTAAACTACTTTTGGGACGTAATACTAGAGTGGCCCAGACGCTCGGAAGATCACAAAAACGGAGACCAGCCCCTCATGATTCTGCGGGAAGATCCTTCCCTTTCTATGACTTCCAAACCTCCATGAGACGGCTCCAACAAAAAGGCCTCCCGATCCCATAACACGGTAACGGCCAGGGAGACTGCTCAGCAATGGGGAGATCACGGAACCCTTTGGGCTCGACTCGCCCTGGTCGTGAGAGGGTTTTTGTGGGCGAGATCCTCCCAGGCACGGAGGATCTGCTCTGATTCCACGACGTGCCCAAAAAAGGTTCCCAAGTTGTACAGGGACATCTCCTTCACTTGATCGGTAACCCCTGCGGTGAGATCTGAGGGCACAACGATATGGTAGTCCATCATGAACCCGTCCCGCCCGGTTGACTCAACGCACACGTTGGTAGCAACGCCCGTTAGAATCAGCGTTTTGATTCCATTCGCCCGGAGAATCGCGTCAAAAGGGGTACCGATAAATGCCGAGTATCGATGTTTGGGCAGGATGATATCCTCAGAGCTTGGTGTTATCTGATAGAACTCCTCATTCTTCTGATCAACCGGTCGGATCATCTTAGCCCTTGTATAGTGCTCTATCAAAACGGGGGACCTCAGGTACTCATACCGTGTCTGTTTGGTAAAAACGATCGTTCTTAGATACTGGCGGGATTTCTCAATGAACCCTTTTAGGGGGGGAAGGATCCTTTTGACTGCCTCGCAATCATACCCCATAAGATCGATGATCCCGCCCTTGCAAAAGTAATCCCGTTGGATGTCGATAACAACGAGAGCCGTATGGGAAGGAGAGATCTTCTCGGTGAAATCCATGGGTTTCTCCTTGGCACGGTATTCTGCACCCCAGCCCCTTGACCTGGTGTGAATGCTGTGGACGACCGATCAGCCAGCGCGGCTGAGCAGAATGCTTTCATCGGTAAGCTGCTCCCCCGCGGCCCGTTCAAAGGCGGTGACCAGGTCGTTAATACGAAGGTCTTCCTTATCCTGCCGTCCCATGTCAACGACAATTCTACCCCTGTGCATCATGATCAGCCGGTTGCCATAGCGCAGAGCCACCTCCATGTTATGGGTAACCATCAGGGTGGTTATCCGCTCCTGTTCAACAATCATATGGGTTAGCTCAAGCACGGTTTGGGCTGTCCTCGGGTCTAGATTGGCGACATGCTCATCGAGGAGCAGCAGGGCTGGCTTGCTTATGGTAGCCATAACGAGGGCGACCGCCTGCCTTTGTCCGCTGGAAAGGCTACCCACGGGTGTATTTAGCCTGTCTTCCAATCCCAGTCCCAGAGGAGCCAGGGCTTCACAGAACAGCTCTCGACGGCGCTTATTGATAGCGGCTCTGAGCCCCCGTGGCTGTCCTCTGAGCATCGCCAGGGCCAGATTCTCCTCGATGGTCATCCTGGCGGCGGTACCGATGTTGGGGTCCTGGTAGACCCGGCCCACATAGGTAGCATGCCTGTATTCGCTGAGAGCCGTAATATCGACGCCATCAATGATAACCGCGCTTCCCCTTTCCGGGGGAAAGACTCCCGCAATAATATTGAGCATCGTGGTTTTCCCCGCGCCGTTACTGCCAATGACCGTAGCATATTCCTGAGGATAGACATCGAGACTAATATTATCCAGTGCGGTAACCTCGTCCGCCGTGCCTCGAGCGAATATCTTGGTAATTCCTCTTAGCTGTAGCAGGCTTTTATTCTGGCTCACCGTCGGAAACACTCCTAGAACCTAGCCGCGGGTGGCATCCATTCGCGACGGATGATCTTCCCCATATACGGAACCCCCAGCGCTGTGATGACGAGCAATGCCGTGATTAATTTGAAGTTTCCCGGGGGCAAACCCAGTCTGAGGGCAACAATGAGGAATAGACGATAGAGAAAGGTCCCAACGAGGACGGCGAGCAACGTCGAGCCCACCCGACGGGGATGAAATAGAGCCTCGCCGAGTATCACGCATGCCAGTCCCATGACAATGATGCCGATCCCCATGTTAACATCGCAAAATCCTTGCCTTTGGGCGACCAGAGCGCCAGAGAGGGCGATCAGACCATTGGAAATCGCACAACCCATCCATATGTTCTTGTCCGTATCTGAACCCAAGGTCCTCACCATCTGCTCGTTATCACCGGTTGCCCTCAGGGCCAGACCAATCTCCGTGCCGAGAAACCAGTTCAGGACGATCATGGCCATAGCGGTGACAACCGCCAGGACGCCTGTCACGAGAATCGGGTTTCTGATGGTTCCAAAGGAGTCAGCCACCCTGTCAAAGATCGTTACCGCCCTGAGAAGCGGGATATTCGGCCTCCCCATAATCATCAGGTTGACCGAATACAGTCCGACCATCATGAGAATACCCGCAAGGAGGGCCGTTATCCTCAGCTTGGTATTGAGTAACCCCGTGATCAGACCGCAGGCCAGTCCACCGACGACAGCAGCCAGAGTCCCCAGGAAAGGGCTGTAGCCAGCGGAAATCATAAGCGCGGCGATTGAACCCCCGGTGACAAAACTACCGTCTACCGTGAGGTCAGGGAACATGAGCACCCGGAGGGTCAGAAATACACCGAGAGCAACCAGAACATAGGCTAAGGCATCTGAGGCGCAACTGAGGGCAATACTGCCGATGATACCCAATAACTCCTCCTCCCTTATCCCATGGACCTTTCAAGACTAACGGGGCCGAACAGAACCCGTCGAGCCGCACCCCTTGCGCTGTCAATGCGCACAAGCACCTTGGTCCTATCGAACTCTAGGGCCTATACCAAGCCCGTGGGAAAGTCTCCCCAGGGGAACCTTTGGTTCACTTCCCGACGATGACATTGGCCTTATCGAGAAGGGACTGAGGGATGGTTGCCCCCATTCTCTCTGCGGCCCCTGGGTTCAAACACACATTGATCGTCCTGAAGGTGGTAACCGGGATGCTACACGGGTCTTCACCCCTCAGTACCCGAGCCGCCTTCCTCCCACCGAGTAGACCCAATTCCTCATTGGAGTAATTAACAGAAGCAATTGCCCCTCTCTTGACAGAGTCGAGATCTGGGGCAAAGAGGGGGAGGTTGTTCCTCTCACAAACCGATATGAGCCCCTCAAGACCAGCTGCAGTGGTGTTATCCATAGGAAACCAGGCGACATCAGCTCTGCCAACCAGTGACATCCCTGCGTTCTGTACGTCCGCTGTTGTCGACACATTCGCCTCAATGACCTTCAGACCGAATTCTGGTGCCAATTTCCGCATCTCATTCATTGTCTTGGTATTGCTCTCGTCACCCGGGTTGTAGACAGCCCCGAGCACCTTAGCGTCAGGAGATATCGCCCGAATTATCTCCAGCTGGGGCCTGACGGGAACATAATCGCTCATCCCCGTTATATGAAGGCCGGGAGCACAGGGCTTCTCCCAGCTTTCAACGATACCGGCGAGCACCGGGTCGGTCACCGCAACAAAGACGATGGGGATATCCCTTCCTTTCGCAGCCGTCCACATCGCCTGAGTGCACGCGGTCGTCAGCGAGACAATGAGGTCCTTCGGTTCTGAAACAAACTTGTCGGCAATCGTCTTGGCAACCGACATATCCCCCTCGGGGTTCAGGAAGTCATAATTCACGTTTTTCCCTTCAACAAACCCCTCCTCTGCCAAACCCTTCATGACGCCCTGACGGATTGTATCCAGAGCGGGATGAGTAACGATCTGGGTGACACCAATCTGATACACCTTCTGGGTTTCAGCCAAAACCGGACCTGCAGCAAAAAACAGGATCACACTGATACCAAAAACGCCTGCGAGAAATCTTCTCTTTTTCATTTGGAACCTCCTTCTAAGATCTTGGCCTTTGAATTTCACCACGAACGCCTATGCTCACCTCCCCCCCAAAGCTCTGGTATCTTAGCGAATCCCCTTTTCTGAACGCCCCCTTGATTCGTCTTTACGTAGATCGGCCACCCTCGGCGGGTCAACCTGTCTATCCCTGTTTTAGAGGAAAAGCTCGAAATAATCAAGAAAAATCTTCTCTCCAAGGTTTGCTTGGTCCCGTTGGTCTTCAACAAAGGGGGGTAGGAATGAGAGATAGGACACGGGGAAAAACGGGGATACCCTCTCGACGCACCCCTTAAGAGGTGACCGATCACCGTGAGATCGGAGTGAATCGGGGCAGGATCGCTAGTCTTCCTCCAAAGGGAATTCTCTTGGCGCGATCTCTCTGCCCGCCATCTCTTTCTTGAATTTCCCGGCCGCCTCAACGCCTGCCTGAAGGGCAGAGCGGTTGAGCCCTTCTGTTCCTTTGGGAACATGGTCCAGAACCGCCGCTTCCATGGCCTCTCGACTCACAACCGGGCAGAACACGGTCAGGGCACCCAGAAAGACAACGTTGGCAACGAATACCTTTCCAATCTGTTCCCGGGCGATCCGGGTGAAGGGAATGGTAACCGCCCTTTCCGTTGGGATTTCAGAGACAAAGGTGGAATCGACCAGAAGGGTCCCATTGGGTTTCAAGGCGGGGAAGTATTCATTGCAGGATTTCTGGTTCATAGCCAGGAGCATATCCAGCCTGATGGCCTTGGGGTAATCGATCTCCTCGTCACTGATGATGATGTCCGATCGGCTTAACCCCCCCCGGGCCTCAGGGCCGTAGCTCTGCGTCTGGGTCACATATCTTCCATCGTATACACCGGCGGCCTCAGCCAAAATGATTCCCGCAAGGATCAGACCCTGACCCCCTGATCCGCTCAAGCGGATTTCATAGCGACCGCTCAGTGATCGATCGGGCTTTAGGTCTTTCGACATTTCATCAAATTCCCTGAAACCCCCCTCGGGCTTCTCCAAGGGGCCGACAGACGGCGCGGTTCGCCCCACCACAATTTGCTGGACAACCCGACCCTACAAATCCTCGACCGGAACCGTGCCCTTAGCCCGGGCCCGCATTTTTTCGTACTCCTCCTGGTATAAAGGCATTTCCTTATCCACGAGAACCCCGGTGATGATCTTTCCCTCCAGAGCCTGGGGGGCCATTTTTTGGGCTTTCTCTATTGACACAGCATTTTCTTTCTGGAGTTTCATCATTTCCACGGCCGAACCGAGGCGGTTGAGCTTTCCGTACTGCGTGTGACAGTGGCTTATCACTTCGACCACACCGAAACCCTCTTTCAGAAGTGCCTTTTCGATCAACTGATCGAGGAGTCTTGCATGGTAGACCGTGCCACGGCCTACAAAAACAGCCCCTGCAGTCACTGCCAGTTCGGAAATCCGGAAGGCGTGTTCAACATTTCTGTAGACCGCCGTGGTGGTCTTCATGCCATAAGGCGTGGTGGGTGAGGTCTGCCCTCCTGTCATCCCATAGACAGCATTGTTGATGATGACGGCTGTCAAATCGATGTTCCTCCGTGCCGCGTGGATAAAATGGTTTCCTCCGATGGCCACTGCATCACCGTCGCCCATGACGACAATGACCTTGAGGCTCGGATTGGCGAGCTTGACGCCGGTGGCAAAGGTGAGGGCCCTTCCGTGGGTGGTGTGCAGGGTATTGAAATCCACGTAAACCGGAAGACGGCTGGAGCACCCAATGCCAGAGATGAGAACGACCTCGTCTTTTTCGAACCCGATCCGGTCAATGGCCCGAATCATTGCACCCAGCAGGATGCCAATCCCACAACCCGGACACCACACATGGGGAAACTTCTTGTCGTGGCGGAGGTACTTGTGGATCAATCGGGTGGATTCTTTCATTGGCTCCACTCCAGAATCTTCTCCAGAATCTCGTCGGGAGTAACCAGATTTCCATCCACCCTGTTGAGCTTAATGACCGAGGTCTTCCCCGCATTGACCCGTTTGACCTCCCGGGAAATCTGTCCCATATTCATTTCGGGAACGATCAAGGCGTCAGCCTGGGCTGCAATTCGCTCTATGGCCTGTCTCATGAAAGGCCACAGCGTGATCAGTTGAAAAAAACCAGCCCGAACGCCCCTTTCCCGTGCCTCTCTGACAGCTCTCTTGGCAGATCGGGCAACCGATCCGTAGGCGATAACCACGATCTGGGCATCTTCTGTCAGAAAGCTCTTTCCCACTTGAATATCGCCAAGATGCTGTGTGATCTTTCGGAAGAGACGACGCAGGAAAGGATCCACTTCATCGGGCCTCTGGGTCGGGAACCCTCGGATGTCGTGAGTGAGCCCTGTGACATGGTACCGATAACCCGATCCAAAAACACCCATGGGCGGAACCCCTGCTGGAGTGTCTTCATAGGGGATATACCATTCTGGCGGAACCGTGGGCTGCATTCTGTCAATCACGGTCACGTCTTCGGGAGGGGGGAGGAGGATCTTTTCTCTCATGTGCCCCACCACCTCATCCATGAGAACAATGACAGGGGTCCGATACTTTTCCGAGAAATTGAAAGCCATGACGGTAACATCAAAACATTCCCGCACAGTGGCCGGTGCCAGGACAACGATAGAATGATCCCCATGGGTCCCCCACCGGGCCTGCATCACATCGCCCTGAGAGGGGGAGGTAGGAAGGCCGGTACTGGGGCCGCCCCGCATGACGTTCACCACCACGCAGGGCACCTCGGCCATACAGGCAAAGCCAAGGTTTTCCTGGAGGAGGGAGAATCCGGGGCCACTCGTGGCCGTCATCGATTTGACCCCTGCCAATGAAGCGCCAATAATGGCCCCCATACTGGCGATCTCATCTTCCATCTGGATAAAAGTCCCATCAAGCTGGGGGAGTTTGACTGAAAGGACCTCTGAAATTTCCGTGGCAGGGGTTATGGGGTAGCCAGCAAAAAAGCGACACCCTGCCACCAGTGCTCCCTCAACGACAGCCTCATTGCCCTGAAGAAGGACTTCTCGTCCCTTCCCGTTCCTCGCTGTCTGTCCCGATCTCATTCCCTTTTTCCCTAACCGCCAACTCATTCGGGTTTCGCGGGGGTTTTCTTCTCCTGGACGGTAATGGCAAAATCCGGGCAGTGGATCTCACACCATCCACAATTGATGCAGTCTTCCGGATGCTCCACCTGGGGATATCCCTCCTCGTCTTTGGTAAACACATGGGCCGGGCAGAAGGCCACACAGATGGTGCAGGCCTTACACCAGGCTCTATAGACATCAATCTTGACGTCTCTCTTTCTCCTCTTGGGCTTCTTCTCGCCCCCATGGGCGCTCGAAGTCTCGGAAAGATGCTGCGTATCTGAGGGATTCTCGCCGTTTTTCAATGAAATTCCCCTCTGTTGGGTCATCCTTCGCCCGCCCCCTTGCCTCTCCGCCTTCGAGAGACTCCGTGCCTCCCTCTCCCCTCTGCGAAACGCCAACTCCGCTCTTTTTACTCTACCCTGTCCAGGAGAATCCCGCTAATGATCCCCCAGGACCTGAACGTCCCCCTTATTCTTTGTAAAAGACTCTCATCTGTTTGGCAAAATCCTCAAATTTCTCGAGATAGGCAACCGCCTTTTCCTTGTTTCGGAAGGCCACCTCCGCCACCAGGGACGACAGGACGACCAGGGGACCGGAATAGAGGTCGACGAAGGTAACCATTTCGACGGGGGCTAATAGGATCGGCCGACACCGTCTGGCTATGGGTGAGGCCATGCGGTCCGTGAGTCCGGTGACGCGCATGTTCAAACGGTGAGCAAAATCGACGAGTTCCACTGTCTCACGGGGGTAACGGGGGAAGGCGATCGCAAAGAGCAGGTCATTGGCCGTTCCCCCTTTGATGAAATCCCAGGTTTCCTGTTGGGCAGAGCTCACCTCAACCACATTCTCGTGGATTCGCCCGAGTTGAAAGGCAAAGTGTTGAGCCAGACCTCTGGCAGCCCGGATTCCGGTCACGAAGATTCGGTCGGCCTTAGAAATCGCGTCGGCGGCCGCTTTGAGTTCCGCTCTCGCGAATCCATTGAAAAGCCCTTGTATGTTTTCGATCTCCTGCCTGAATATCCGGCTGATTATGTCGTTCTTCCCCTCCAGGTCTAGGGAAACCTGGAGGCGTTCCGTTGAGGTCAACTCTTCTCGAATGATCCGCTGAAGGTGTTTCTGAAACTCCGGATACCCGCTGTATCCAAGGGAAACAGCGAAACGGATGACGGTTGACTCACTAACCCCAACCTCAGCCGCCAAGCGGCCAGCGGTGAGAAAGGCAATCCGATCGTAGTGATGGATGAGGTAATCGGCAATCTCGACCTGCTTTCCCGTCAGGTCAAGACTGTTTTCTTTGATTCTTACGAGAAATCGAATCTTGTCAGTGGTCCTTTTCATTCTCTGAGAAGCCATGATGCAATTCCTGCACCAATTTACCAAGAAGAAAGAAATCTGTCAATCTGTATTTCCAGGAATGGACAGCACGGGGGTGGAGAAAAAATCCCCTTATCTCGGCTCATGAAAGGATCCTCTTTTAGGGGAAAACCAGGCCTCGTCGTTCGCCTGTTACTGCCAGGATTCAAATCGCAATATCAACTTGATGTGAAGATAGAATCAGCATATAATCAGTGCGATCAGGTCTTGATCCCGGGGGGGCGCGAAGCGGAGGAACTAAGATGCATCTCAATAATCAAAAAGACAAGGAGGGCAAACCGATGTCAAAAAGAATGATGAGTCTTGGGCTTGTGGCGATAATGGTCGGGGTAATCCTGGTGGATTTTGCGGTGGCCCAGCAGGGCAGGGTAAACATAGCCGTGATATGGGGTGGCGATGAATTGGAAGCCTTTGAGGCTACAGTGGCCCCATTTGAAAAAAAGACGGGCATAGACGTCGTGGTTGAGTCAGTGGGTCGGGACCTACCCACAGTCCTGGTCACCCGCTTTCAAGCGGGCAATCCCCCAGATATGGCAGCAATGCCCAACCCGGGGCAGATGAGGGAGTTCGTCGCCCAACAGGGATTGGTTGCCTTGGATAAGTCGATAGTGGCTGATCATCCCCAAGCCTTTGTGGACTTGGGAAGTGTTAAGGGTAAGCTGTACGCTATTTTTATCGCGGCAGACCTCAAAAGCCTGGTCTGGTACAGTCCCAAAAACTTTAGGGCCAAAGGCTACAAGGTCCCCGCCACCTGGGCAGAGCTGATAGCCCTATCCGATCAAATCGTCGCGGACGGCGGCAAGCCATGGTGCATCGGGTTGGAAAGCGGTGCGGCCAGTGGCTGGCCAGGAACGGACTGGATTGAGGATATCTTCCTAAGAACCGCTGGGCCGGAGGTTTACGACAGGTGGGTGAATCATGAGATCGAATGGACTGACCCTGTTGTTCAGCGCGCCTGGGAGCACTTTGGTCGGATCGCTCGGAATGAGGACTATGTATTCGGGGGAACGACGGGTGCCTTGACCATCAACTTTGGCGATTCACCGGCAGCGATGTTCACGGATCCCCCGGGCGGTTATCTCCATCGCCAAGCCACGTTTATTCAGAGTTTCATAAAGAAGGCCAACCCCGATCTGGTGCCGGTCAAAGACTATGATATCTTCGTCTTCCCTCCCATCGATCCAAAGCACGGAAACCCGTTGCTCGGAGCCGGTGATCTGATTAGCGCTTTCAAAGATACGCCCGAAACAAAACGGTTCATGGAGTATCTAGCCTCAGCCGAGGCTCAGGAGATCTGGGTAGGAAAGTTGGGAAAGCTCGGAGTTAACACCAAGGTCGATCCCGCAGTCTACCCGGATCCCATTACTGGCAAAGCCGCCGAAATCCTTCGAGAGGCTAAGGCCTTTCGGTTCGATGGCTCTGATCTGATGCCGGCAGCGGTCGGCTCCGGAACCTTCTGGACGGGTATCTTGGACTATGTGAGTGGCAAGAATCTGGAAACGGTTCTTAAAAGGATCGAGGAAAGCGCCGACGAGGCCTATGGGAAATGACCTTGAAGGGGAACTTGGTTCGCTTCCCTCACAATTGGGGCGGCCGACTTCGCCGCGGTGACTACGGCTACGAAGGCCGGATAGGAGTCTATGGCTACGACGGTTGAATTGGAATAATGGAATGATGGACAGCATTGAGGGCTCAAGGCACAAGGCAAAAGGTTAAGGGAAAACCCAATGCTTTCCGCCATACACCCTAAGCCTTAAGCCTTCCTACACAGGCTTTTTGCGATTTGGTTACCCAGTGATCCCATATTCCACCATTCCATTATTCCCTATTCGAAGCAAACACCCAAGCCTCGGTAAAGACCCTTATATTAAACGGATTATAGAAATTCCGAGACGTTTAATTAACTCCCATCATTAAGCTAAAGCGTAGGTGACACCCCTGTTGCGCACCCGAAGACTGAGTCCGTGGCTCTATGTCACGCCGGCCCTGCTCATCTTGGTCTTTTTCCTGGTCTATCCCTCCCTTTATACATTTTACCTTTCATTTTTCGGCAAACATTCCCGCGAGTTTGTGGGCCTTAAGAATTACATCTATGCCTTCACCAATCCCAGCATGGTCATTGCCTTTCGAAATAACGCGCTGTGGGTGATCTTCTTTACCATGCTGAGCGTCTCCATGGGATTGACGTTGGCTGTGCTGCTTGACCGGGTCCGGTATGAGCGGATTGCCAAATCGATCATATTCCTTCCCATGGCCATCTCCATGGTCGGTGCTAGCGTGATTTGGAAATTCGTCTACGCCTATAGACCGCCGGGGACTTCGCAAATTGGTCTCCTTAACGCGATCATCGATTTCTTTTGGGGACAGCCCGTGGGGTGGCTCATTGAGAAACCCTGGAACAATTTCTTCATCATTATCGTGGGGATATGGATATGGACCGGTTTCTGCATGGTCGTCCTATCCGCCTCCTACAAGAACATATCCAAAGAGCTCATGGAATCCGCCCGCATCGATGGGGCCAGCGAGTGGCAGGTCTTCTGGAGGATTGTCCTCCCCCTGATGAGACCGACCCTTGCCGTGGTGGCAACGACCATGATTGTCTTTGTCCTCAAGATCTTCGACCTCGTCTACGTTATGACCAACGGCAACCTCGACACCGAGGTGATCGCCAATCGCATGTACAAGATGTTCCAGTATCCGGACTTTGGCAAAGCCAGCACCCTAGCAGTCATCCTGGTCTTTCTCATCATCCCCATGATGCTGGTCAACATAAGAGGGGTTCGAAGGCAGAGAAAGATAAGATGATTAGGAAGTTGATCAACATCCTCTCCCAAACCTCTTTACACATTGTGATTGTGGCCATCGCAGTGATCTGGATGCTCCCGACTCTGGGCCTCTTGGTCACCTCGTTTAGGCCTCCCCAGGACGTGGCCCACACGGGCTGGTGGACGGTGTTCCAAACCCCGTTCAATTTCACTCAGTTTGCGCTGGAAAACTATGAAAATGTCATCGCTAGACAGGGTCTGGGACAGGCCTTTCTAAATAGCCTCATCATCGCTGTCCCTGCGACCATCCTTCCCGTCTTAATTGCCAGTTTCGCCGCCTATGCTTTTGCCTGGATGGGTTTTCCCGGGCGGGACTATATATTTATGGGCGTCGTGGGCCTTTTGGTCGTTCCTCTGCAAATGACCTTTATCCCCATATTGCGGATTTTCAACCAACTGCATCTTTCGGGAACCTTTCTCGGCATCTGGCTGGCCCACACCGGTTACGGGATGCCATTGGCCATCTATTTGTTACACAACTTCATTGCCGGATTACCCGGCGATCTTTTCGATGCAGCCACCATCGACGGCGCCTCTCCTCTACAGAGCTTCTTTCGGATCGCAGTACCCCTCTCCCTGCCCGCAATCGCCTCCCTCATCATTTTCCAGTTTTTGTGGGTATGGAACGATCTTCTGGTCGCCTTGATATATCTGGGGGGAGCCCCAGACGTGGCCCCGATCACCTTGAAGGTGGCCAATTTAGTCGGTTCCCGCGGCCAGGATTGGGAACTGCTCACTGCGGCGGCTTTCGTTTCCATGGTCCTACCATTGATCGTCTTTTTCTCCATGCAGCGATACTTCGTTCGGGGCATCTTGGCCGGATCGATCAAGGGATAAGGAGGTTTGACTGTTTCCAGGCCAGCTGATAGTATGATGTATCCTGTTGGAGATTAATAGGTCGGTTCTGGTAAAGGAAAGGGTGTTTGGAGCCATGGTATACCCGGGCGGGAAGATTCTGATCGTATCCAATAGACTTCCTATCAGAGTTTCCAGGGAGGGTGAACAGATCTCCATCCAACCGGGAAGCGGGGGACTGGTTACCGCACTGGCCCCGGTCTTGAGGGATCGGGGTGGGACCTGGGCGGGATGGGATGGAGATCCCTTAGGGGAGGCTTCCGAGCGACTCCTGGAGGAACACTCCAGCAGCACGGGATACCGACTCAGACCCATTTCACTGACTGCCCAGGAAGTCGAGGAGTACTATCACGGATTCAGCAACGAGACCCTCTGGCCTCTCTTTCATGATCTCCTCGACCACTGTCGTTTCAGCCGTCAAAACTGGAACACCTATCGCCAGGTCAACCGGAAATTTGCTCAAATTGTGTCTGAAGAATCCGAGCCTGGAGATCTCATATGGGTCCATGATTACCAGTTGTTGCTGGTGGCCCGATATCTTGAAGAGGCGGGTGTCCAGGCAAGAAAAGCCTTCTTCCTGCACATTCCCTTTCCCCCATGGGATCTCTTCATGAGGCTTCCCTGGAGAACGGAGATCATTCACTCTCTTCTCGCCTATGATCTCCTCGGTTTTCAGACAGAACGAGACCGCAGAAATTTTATCCGGTGTGTGAGAGCCTGCTTCCCCGCCTCCAGGATGACCGGCCATCCCCGCAAGCAAACCATCGACTTTGGGGGCAGACAGATCCGTCTCGGTGCCTTTCCCATCAGCATCGATTACGAGGCATTCAACCGTCTGGCCGCTTCAGAAGAGGTGGCCAAGCAGGCGTGGCTGATTCATGAGAGTTTACCAGACAGGAAACTCATCCTCGGTGTGGATCGGTTGGACTACACCAAAGGGATTCCAGAGCGGTTCGAGGCCTTTGAAGTCTTACTGGAGAAATATCCCGAACTTCAGGGAAAAATCACCCTGGTCCAGATTGCCGTTCCTAGCCGAACCGATGTTCCCGAGTATCAAGCCATGAAGGAGAGTATCGACAGAATGGTGGGTCGGCTCAACGGCCGGTACACTCGAGACGGATGGATTCCCATCCACTATATCTACCGAAACCTGCCCCGTCCAGAACTGGTGAGCTATTATCGGACTGCCGAAATTGCCCTCATAACCCCTTTGAAGGATGGGATGAACCTCGTGGCAAAGGAATACTGTGCCTCATGTGTTGAGAATTCTGGCGTACTGATCCTCAGTGAATTCGCCGGGGCAGCCCTCACGCTGCGGCGGGGAGCTCTCCTGGTAAATCCGTACAATGTGGAACACGTGGCCGATCAGATTTTTGAGGCTTATCAAATGGCTCGCTCCGAGCAGCGGCGGCGCATGTCATTGCTCCGCCGGGAGATACAGCGGAATAACGTCTTCTATTGGCTTGAGACCTTTCTTGAGGCTGCCGGTAGGCCCGACCTCCGTCCGGGAGGGATGGGGTGAGAGAAGGCCTCCTTCCTGCAGTCCGCTCCTGGCCGGGACTGAGGGCGACCACTTTGCTTCTCGCCCTTGACTACGACGGCACCCTGGTTCCCATCTATCAAAGGCCTTCAGAGGCCTGCCCTGATCCAGAGTTGCTAAACCTCCTTCAAGATCTCGCTCAACACGCTATCGTGGTCATTCTAACGGGTAGGGACCGAAGGGACATGGAATCCTGGATTCCGGATCCTTCTGTTACCATCGTGGCTTCTCATGGGGCCACCTGGCGGCACCGGGGTCAGTGGGCGCCTTTACTCATTGCCTCTAAAAGCCTGACTCCCCTAAAGGTCCTCACAGAGAGACTGGAGGCTTGTTTTCAGAACATCCCTGGCGTGATCATTGAGGTCAAAGGGGTCACGGTAGCCTTCCACTACCGAATGGTGACTCCCCGTCAGCAGCCAGATCTTCTCAATCAGTTCGAAGGGTTGGTGGGAAGGTGGATGGAAAACAATGAGGGATTTGAAATCCTGGAGGGCAAGTGTGTGAAAGAAATCCGTCCCCAGGAGCTCGATAAGGGAAGAGCCCTTCACCAGGTGATCGAGGCGCTGGGCCTTGGCGATGTCCCGGTACTTGCCATGGGAGATGATCAAACGGATGAGGATATGTTTCGAAGTCTGAGCGCCCAGGGCGTTTCTATCCTGGTGGGCGCTCGGGACACCTCGGCAGCGGTTTCTGTCAAAGACGTTTGGGAGGCCCGGGAACTTCTAAAAGGGATTCTTAGAATAAGGCAAAAGTCAGGAGTCAGGAGTCAGAAGCCAGAAGAGATTTGAAACAAAGGTCAAGCAGTTCACCTCGATAGGTCAAAATCCATATCCCGCAAAGACCGTTATTATGTCCAGGTTTCCCAGAATTCTCGGCTTTTTCCTGCCAGGTATTCTTCTGTTTTGCTCGTGAAGGGTTAGCCTAAATTGAAAAACGCCTCGTCTTTTCTTCTTCCTGGATAACCTTCGGTAGGTAGACGGATCGAAAGGATGAAATGATGGGCTTTGTAGCAAACCATTGTGCCCTGAGAGGTTGTTGCCCTTTCCATCCCTACTCTGACTCCTGACTCCTAACTCCGAACCTGGTCAGAGTCATTGACTGATGAACAGTAACGGGTCCCCAGCCAGTCTCCCCTAGTGGGCTCTGACGATCTCTTTGACCCTCATGAGGCGGGAGAAATTGGACCGTTCCATTTCAGAGAGCTTCATGGTGATGTATTTGATCGTTTCTTCCAGGTTAGGGATGAGAACATACTCCAGGGAATTGACCCGACGGCGGGTACTCACAAGCTCCTCCGCCAGTAGGTGCATCCACTTCTCCTTCTGAGCGAGGAGGATCATCTCCCTGAGAACCTGATCCACGGCTCGAAGGGATGTGTCGAGATCCCCTGGGGTGGTGGCAAGGCCATAACATTGAATGTCTCCCTCGACACGGGGCTCAAACTCGGGAACCTTGAGGTTCAGAATCGATCTCTGGGCGACCGAGAGTTTGAGACGCTTGCTGGGAAATCCCAAAGCCTCTTCGAGCGCTCCTCTGGACATGGAGGCCGACACAGAAACAAACCGTCGGAAAGCCTCCTCTAAGGATTTCTCAACGGCCCTCCGAAGCGCCTCGATATCCTGGATCAGTTCCATAAACTGACGCATCAATTCGTCCTGCTTGTCTTTGAGCAGTTTGTGTCCGCGTCGGGCCATGGCCAGGCGCTTTCTCACCCTCAGAAGTTCCATCCGCGTGGGGTTGACTTCTAGCTTCATCGTTTCCTCATATCAGACATCCTGAAGCCTCAGCACCCGCTAGAGGATCTAAGAGAAATCAGAGAATCCTAGACGATTTGCGCCTGTTCTCTTTCGAGCTCCGGAGGTTGCTGTTCTTCGGTCCCTTTCGACCCGGGGCGGTATTTATCAATCCAGGTCTGTCGAATTCTCTTCAGCTCGCTGGTGGGAAAAACGGAGAGGAGTCTCCATCCCAAGTCGAGGGTCTCTTCGATGGTTCGGTCTTCATACCCCCCCTGAGAGACATACTCCCGTTCAAAGGTGTCGGCGAATTGGAAGTAAACCCTGTCCATTTCAGTCAGGGCTGCCTCTCCGAGAATAACGGCCAGTTCCTGAGCCTCCTTTCCCCTGGCGTAGGCTGCAAAGAGTTGATTAAAGGTATCGGCATGATCCTCGCGGGTTTTTCCCGGGCCAATCCCCTTGTCCTTCAACCGTGAGAGAGACGGAAGAACGTCAATAGGAGGGGAAAGGCCCTTGCGATGGAGGGGCCGGCTCAGGATGATCTGACCCTCTGTGATGTATCCTGTCAGGTCAGGAATTGGATGGGTCTTATCGTCTTCAGGCATAGAAAGAATGGGAATCTGGGTGATCGACCCCTTCTTCCCCTTGATCCTGCCCGCTCTCTCGTAGATGGTTGAAAGGTCGGTATACAGGTATCCCGGGTATCCCCGCCGGCCGGGAATCTCTTTCCTGGCAGCAGAGATCTCTCGCAGGGCCTCACAGTAGTTGGTCATGTCCGTAAGAATGACCAGAACATGCATGTCTTTCTCAAAAGCAAGGAATTCGGCCGTTGTCAGGGCCATCCGGGGCGTGGCAATCCTCTCCAGGGCTGGGTTGTCGGCCAGATTAAGGAAGAGAACAGCCCGATCAATGGCGCCAGTCTTGCGAAACTCTGAGATGAAGTAATCCGACTCTTCGAAGGTGATCCCTATGGCACCGAATACGACAGCGAATCTCTCTTCACTACCCAGAACCTTGGCCTGCCTGGCGATCTGGGCAGCAAGCTGATTGTGGGGGAGTCCCGAGCCTGAAAAGATGGGAAGCTTCTGGCCCCTAACCAGCGTATTGAGCCCATCGATGGCGGAAAGCCCCGTCTGAATGAATTCTTCCGGATAATCCCGGGCAAAAGGGTTGATGGGATTTCCATTGATATCATCGTTTTTCTCAGGCAGAATCCTGGGCCCCTCATCGATCGGTCGACCCAGTCCATCAAAAACCCGACCCAGCATATCGATCGACAGACCAAGCTCAATCCCCCTGGCCAGAAAGCGGACCCTGGACTTTCTGATGTCTACCCCGGTTGTTCCCTCAAACAGCTGAACAAGGGCCCTGTCGCCATCCACCTCCAGAACCTTCCCCATTCTCCTCGTTCCATCGGGGAGTTCTACCTCAACGAGCTCTTCGTATTTCACCTCCTCCACCTCTTCCACCAGAAGGAGCGGTCCGGAGATGTCTCTGATGGTCAAGTACTCTTTTAGCATTAGACAATCCCTTCCTCTCTTGACAGCGCTTCCGTCTCGGAGGTCATATGGGCCCGGATCGTATCAAATTCCGCCAACTGATCCTCGGTAATAAACTTGGCGCGGGAGATCTCTTCCCGGACAGCCAGATTCTGGATGTCTTTGAAGAGAGGCACCTGATCCAACAGTTTTTCGCAGAGGTGGTGAAGGTCGAGGATTGTTTTCAGGAGTTGATACTCTTTGGTTGGGGAGGTGTAGGTATCGATCTCGTCGAAAGCATTCTGATGGAGGAAGTCCTCACGGATTGATTTGGCGGTTTCCAAGACCAGCCTGTCTTTCGGAGAGAGAGCATCAACCCCAACAAGGCGAACGATTTCTGCCAGTTCTGCCTCCTCTTGAAGGAGTCGCATGGATTCCTGCCTCAACGGGGTGAAATCTTCAGCCAGATTCTGGCGAAAGTAACGTTCGAGATTGTCATGATACAGGGAATAGCTGTTGAGCCAGCTGATGGCCGGAAAATGTCGCTGGTAGGCTAGTCTGTCTTCCAGACTCCAGAAGACCTTCACCACCCTCAGCGTCGCCTGGACCACGGGATCAGACAGGTCTCCTCCCGGCGGAGAGACCGCCCCAATCGTTGTGAGAGCTCCAATGCGATTATCTCCCCCCACGCAGATGACTCGGCCTGAACGCTCATAAAACTCAGCAATCCGTGTCCCTAAGTAAGCAGGATAACCCTCTTCGCCCGGCATCTCCTCCAACCGTCCAGAGATTTCTCGCATAGCCTCAGCCCATCTTGACGTGGAATCGGCCATCAGGGCGACACTGTAACCCATATCCCGGAAATACTCCGCAATGGTAATCCCCGTGTAAACCGAGGCCTCCCTGGCAGCCACAGGCATGTTAGATGTGTTGGCGATCAGAACGGTCCGTTTCATCAGGACTTCCCCGGTCCGAGGGTCTTTGAGTTGGGGAAACTCCATGAGCACGTCCGTCATCTCATTGCCCCGCTCTCCACAGCCAACATAGACAATAATATCTGCGTCAGCCCACTTGGCGAGCTGATGTTGAATCACGGTCTTCCCACTGCCGAAAGGACCGGGGACGCAGGCCGTTCCCCCCTTGCCCACCGGGAAGAACGTGTCGATCACCCGCTGTCCCGTGATCAGCGGAGCGTCTGGAATCAATTTCCTTCTGTACGGTCTTGGCCGTCGAACGGGCCACTTCTGCATCAGCCCGATATCTTTGATCCCTTGGTCTGTCCGAACGCGGCAGACCGAGTCTTCTACCCGATAATCGCCCTCTTTGATCTCCCCAATGACTCCGTCTGCGCCCATGGGAACAATGACCCGGTGTTCCACCACCACGGTCTCTTGAATGGTTCCCAGGATGTCCCCACCCTGAACAACCTCCCCGACCTTCTTGAGAGGGACAAAGTGCCATATCTTATTCCGATCGAGGCCAGGAAGATCCAAACCCCGTGTAATGTAATCACCCGCCTCATGGTAGATGATATCAAGGGGCCTCTGGATTCCGTCATAAATGGATTGGATGAGGCCAGGTCCCAACTCCACGCTGAGAGGCTGTCCGGTATTGTAAACGGGTTCACCGGGGCCAATGTCACGCGTCTCTTCATAGACCTGGATTGATGCCCTTTCTTCATGGATTTCAATGATTTCACCGATGAGGTTCCTCTCACTGACCCGGACCACATCGAACATCCGCGCATCCTTCATCTTGTCAGCCACGACCAGGGGGCCCGCCACTTTAACGATGACACCGTACTCCATCATGCCTCCTCGTCCTTCCCAAAAATATCGGCTCCAACGGCTCTGGTGACCGTCTTTCGAATTCTCTCCATCCCCATTCCCAGAGACCCCCGATTGCTGGGAATCAGGACGATGCTCGGTAGATTCGCCCTGGCAAGCTCCTCGACAAGATCCATGATTCCCTGGGCAACCTCTTCGGTGATAAAAATAACCGAGACCTCGTCCCGGAGCAGCCGTCGGACCACGGCCCTCGCCTCTATCGGTTCTGACACCGGAAAAGTCAGAATCCCAATGGCCCGGAAACAGAGGATAGAATCTCTATCCCCAATGACAGCAACACTAGAGGTAGACACGGGGTAGACTCTCCTTTATTCGATCCGGTTGGAGGTTGTTGAGCTTTCCCACCATGATTGTGCGGATCATTCGAACCTCGTTCTCCTTCGTGAGGAGATAAGCGATGAGTGGCTCGATGCCAAAAGCAATCAGATTGGCCTTTCGCAGATGTCCCAGGATAAGGTCCCGACCCGTCCGTTCAAACCCGACAAAAGACCCATTGTTAATTAAGTCGTGCCACCCATTCTCCACAAGGTCTCGGTAAGGGGTGTAGGAGAAACGATCTGGGATAGCCTCCAGAGGTTCGTCGAACAGTTGGAGAAAAAACGGTCGAGCGAGGTTGCCCCCCTCGATGAAAGATTCCAGAAAGAGCCCTCTTTCCTGGCCGGCGTAGCGAACTCGAAAGAGTGAGAAAATATTGATCAGGTCGATCTCCTTTTGAATGAGGTCATGAAGGAAGAGACTCCCCTCCCTTCGGCTCGTTGTGACAAAGAACCCGTACATCTCTCTGTCAACGAGAAAGTCGATCCATTTCGGATCCTGCCTTTCAGGAAACCCTCTAACCGCCTGCTCAGCAGTCTGTGCCAACCAGACTGGGAAAGAAGAGAAGTCTTCTTCGGTCACCGAAGCCTTCATCACCGACGCGGAAATGCGGCCGAATGGGATGTAGGCGGAGGCCAGATCATATCCCCCAAATCTTTCTTTTACAGCCACTTTCAGGTTATGAAAATCAAATCGGTAGAGGAAAAGATCCGTCAGGGGTGGGTCCTTCGTCAGTTCTTTAAGAAGGTTGAGAACCTTTTGATGCTCTTTCTCCAAAAGGGATTCGTAGTCCTCAGGACCTGCCAGGGTGGATAAATACTCCGAGTAAGGGGTCTCAGCCAGGATTCTCAGAACCTCTTCCGAGTTGGCAGCATCTGCTGCCTGCTCAATTCGTTCTCTGGAAAGGGATCGAGTTTCCAAGACACGGATTACCCCAACAGCATATGCATATCGGACGTCGTTCCCATACCTCCAACGGACCTCTTCCATCTTTACTCACTGTCCCTGAAAAGAACTCCGGCCACTGGGATTTCCAGCTCCTTTCTCTTGGAAAGGATCACCGACTCGAGGCTACAGTTGGTCTCCTTCCTTCCCCGCCGCAGGATGGCTCCTCCCTGAATGGATCTGGTCTCATGGGCTATCCTCATCTCTCCCTTTCTCCCATTTTCCACGAGCCTCTGATTCATCCGTCTGACCCATCCGTTTCCGAGCCGGTCCCGGTCCCTCTGATTGAATAGGATCTCTTCGTCTCCTTC
Source organism: uncultured Thermodesulfobacteriota bacterium (assembly GCA_964348185.1). Classification (GTDB taxonomy): domain Bacteria; phylum Desulfobacterota; class BSN033; order WVXP01; family WVXP01; genus CAYGBW01. Next base: position 20,274 of record CAYGBW010000153.1, read on the forward strand.
AGGGTTTGCCTGAAAGATGAGATCGGCGAGAAAGCTTCCATAAGCCTCTGTATCCAGGGAGAGTAGCTTCTCGACAGCCCGGCCGAAGGCTTGTTCGATCAATTCCTGTTTGATCTTCAGAACCGCTTTGCGGTCCTCCAGCTCAGCCATGGCGATCATCCGTTGCTTCCGCTCCCTGGCGGTGCGAGTGGCCCTCTCTTCGGCTGCATTCATGATACCCTGTATTTCCCTTTCAGCCATCTCCTCATAGATTTTCGCTTCGCTCAAAGCCCGCTTCTCAATTTCCAAAGCCGCCTTTCGTGCATCCCCGATGATCTTATCGACGAGAGATTCGATGGACATTCTTGACCCCCACAGGTCCGGTGGATGCTCAGATCCTGATTCCCTGGAGCAGGAGAATGGTCGTAATCAGACCGAAAATCGCATAGGTTTCAACCATGGCCCCATAGACGACCCCCTTCATCAGGGTTTCCGGCCTCTTGGCAGCCATCGCCACGCCCGCGGCACAGACCTTTCCCTGGTGTATCCCAGAGATCCAGCCCGCGAAACCCGTAGGGAGAGCAGCAAAAAAAATCTGCCAGCTCTGTACAAGATTGAGCTCAACCGGCGTTCCGCCCAGAAAACCCAGTTTGAAAATGACCAGAAAACCGCCCAGTAGACCGTAAATTCCCTGGGTTCCTGGAAGAGCGACAAGGATTAAAAGGGATCCGAACTTCTCCGGGTCCTCGCTCAGAACCCCATCAGCAGCCTGCCCGGCGGTCCCAATCCCGATGGATGACCCAAACCCTGCCAGGAAAACAGCCAGCGCCGCCCCGGCAACGGGAATTGCATAGCTGAAGAATTCCATATCTCCCTCCTCCCTCGGACGCTCCGGTTGGGAGCGTCATGGTGTTTTCTACCCTTGTCCTTCCTCCGAAACGATGGTGTATCTCGCCTCCTTTTGAAAAGGCCGGTAAGGCTTCCCTCCGCCTTCAAAGAATTTCGGAAAAAACTCTACATACTGAAGCCTCAGCGTATGCACAAAAGCACCCAGGCCATTGACCAGGATGTTGAATACGTGTCCGATAACGAAAATGAGTGCAAAGAGAAGCCAACCGATATACGGGGCTCCCCTCAGCATATCTGCCAACACGTTGACGACCATGGCGATGATGCCCGTGGAGAGGCCGAGCGCGAAGAGCCTGAGATAGGAGAGTACGTCCCCCACAAAGGAGGTGATTCCATAGAGCCCGTAAACACCCCAGGCGACCCGAGCAAACCAGCTCGGACTCGCGCGATCCGTCAGAAAGATAATGGCAAGGGCAGCGAGTATAGCCATCCATTTGCCCACACTCCCCACCAAAGGGGGAAACGCACCCATTCGACTCAATCCAAAGCCCACCAATCCGTTTAGCAGGAACAGCCAGGGAAGGGGACCACAGAGGGCTTCTGCCAGATCACCTCCACGGATTTTCCTCACCAAACGAATCCCCAGACCAAAGCAGATCTGAGTGAAACCCAGCATGAGAACAATCCCGATAAAGACGAGAACCTGCTCCATCGGATCAAATAGCATAAGAGACCGCTTTATCTGACGGAGGCCTTGCAGCCATAAAGGAAGATAGTCTGCAAGGTCTCCAAACCACCCGCCTGTCATTGCTCCCATGAGAATCGTAGAAATACCCCCAAAAAACAGAAGACCGATGAGTTTGGTCTTGCCAAGGGTCATCTTGAATCTTTTCATCAGGTACAGAAACAGGAGGGTGATCATAACCCCGTAGGCAGCGTCTGTAATGCAGAGGCCAAAAAACACAAAGAAGAACGGTGCGAGAAGGGGTGAGGGATCGTACTCCTTGGCGTTAGGGAACCCGTAGAGTTCGGTCACCGCCTCATAGGGGCGAACGAGGGTCTTTGAATTCTCAAGGTAGATGGGCGGCGCTTCTCGAGGCGAGGGATCGAGGGGGAGAATCGCCAGTTCATTGAACTCCTCTTTCAGTGTGGTTTCGAAAGACCTCAGCCGACGGCGTGGAAGCCATCCCTCAATCACGGAGGCCTTTTCTGTCTGACCAAATTTGGACTGGATCCGGCTGCGCTGGAGATGGCCATCCAGGTGATCATAAAAGATCTGAAGATTCTGTCTTTCTCTCAGGTACTCCCGACTCCTCTCCTCGATTTCATGAATGTGCTGAAGATTCTCCTCGATATGGTCAAGCGTGTTTCGATACGCTTCCCGTGGTGTCCCATGGAGACCAGAAAACGTGGCCTCCTCAAACCCCAGGCGCTTTAAGAGATCCCAAAGGGGAGGGAAGATCTCTCGATGACAGCAAATCAGAAGGTAGGCCCTCTCCCTGTCCTGGTTCACCATCTCCACAACGATTTGGTCGCCGATTTCATTGGATTTCTCGTGAAAATCCCTCAAGCTTTCCACCGGTAACGTTCCCAGGAATATGGCCGTGTGTTCCGTTGAAGCAACCTGCTCGAGCGGGCAGTCTAGGGGAAGCCAGGGTCTGAGCTGGCGGACAATCCCTTCAAGTTTGGTATGGGTTGAGAGGAGTTCACCCCTCTCCC
>CAYGBW010000154.1:0-7336 GCA_964348185.1 uncultured Thermodesulfobacteriota bacterium
ATTGCTGTCGATTTCCTCGTAGGAGACATCGTAAACTCGGCCCTCTGGGGGGAGGGGGTCGGCTAGGAAGAAGGTCGGGAGTCTGTCATGGGCCGAGGTAAATCCGGCTCCCTGGTTGAAGGCGTGCTCCATTCGGAGAACGCCTCTCCCCCATTCCCTGACACCTTTCCCTGTCCACTCTTCATCCGTGAATCCGCTGATCAATTCGGCGAGGGACACATCGATGGACGGATCCGCTCCGACCATGATGCACAGGCCAAGGGTGTCCAAGGCGGCCACGATGGACTGGACAGTCAGGGACAGTCCAACCTGCCCCTCTGGTTTCGTACAATCCACCCCCCCTCTGCCAGGGAGGAGGTTGCCCGCCGTGTGATCGGCGCCCATGGGGCTCGTGGCATACGTTGTTCCCGTGCCCTTTAGTCCTCGCGGATCATAGGCCGGGATCGCCTGTCCCTTGACAGCCGGAATCCGGGTGACCCCCAAGACCCTTCCCGCTGTCACTGCTCCATTTCCCAGAACCCTCCCCAGGAGCGTCCCCTTTCCGATTTCTTCAATCGCCCCTATGGCCCCCTCGGGGTCACCAAAGGGAACAATCCCCGCTTCCATCGCGATTCCCAGAGTCACGCCCGTTTCGATTGTGTCAAGACCCAAGTCGTTGCACATGAAATTCATTCTTGCAATGTGGTCGAGGGAGGAGATCTCCAGATTCGCTCCGAGCAGGGCAATCGTTTCGTATTCCAGACTCGAAACGATTCTCTCTCCCTTCTTATCCTGGAAAACATTTGAGCAGGCAATCGCGCACCCTGGGCAGCACCCATGGGAGATTTTCCCTTCCCCTCCCCTTTCTGCAATGACATCGTGGACTCTTTCTCCGCAGATTTCTCCGGCTTTTTCAAACCGCCCTCGCGAAAAATTCCGGGTCGGCAGTCCCCCCACTTCGCAGACCGGATTGACGACGACAGCGGTTCCGTGGATCCGGAGCATCTGTTTTGTTTCCCGTAGATACCTGACGAATGTCTTGCACGCCTCTTTGAACCGGTTTTGATTCAGGGGTTGAACCATCGCCGTTCCGCCATCATCGATGATAACGGCCTTAACGCCCTTTGAGGCAAGAAGGGCGCCGAGTCCCCCTCGGGCGGCCTGGCGCGTGGGAATCCCGTCCATGTCGCTGACGGCAATCGTCGAATTGAGAAACCCCTGTTCCCCGGCTGGGCCCACGGTAATGGTGGCGAACCGATCGCCAAACGCTTCCCTGAGCCTTTTCACGCATTCGTAGTTTGAGAGTCCTCGAAACGCCTCCCCCGAGAGGATCTGAATGCCGTCGCGGTCAATCCGAACAACTGACCACTCCGCATTTGGGTCTCCCTCAAAGATCAGTCCTCTGATTCCCAATCTCGCCAGTTTCTGCGCTGCAAGACCGCCAGCATTGGACTCTTTGATGGTTCCTGTCAGGGGGCTTTTCCCTCCACAGGAGAGCCTGCCAGAGCATGGAGCCAGGGTTCCGCTCAGTAGCCCGGGCGCAATGATGCATTTGTTTCTTGCAGAAAAGGGTTCTGCCGTCGGGTCGACCTCATCACGTAGAATAGCGGCTGACAACCCCCTTCCGCCGAGATACCGATATGCCTCGGGCACCTCCTGAGCCGCGATCATTTTCCGACGCACATCAATCCGATAGATCCGTGCCATGTGTTAACCCCCGCTGCATCGACGTTCAACGAACGATCTCATGTTCACAGGGAGCTCTGAAAAACTCCCACGGGTCCCTTGAAAGGTTTTTCCTGCGGTGTCAGTTGTCGGTTGTCAGTGGCCCGTTGTAGCCGTAGATTCAAATCATTCCATTAGAGCTGAGATCCCTTGTGCCTCTTGTTTGCATCTTTCTCAATGGCTCAATGCTGGTCACGATCCTCCTGTCACCGGCAGAAATGCGTCGAGTGTGTCTCCGTCCTCAATGATATCATCGAGTTTCACAGGTTTTCCATTTCGAATAAACGCGATGTGGGCTGAAAGCCCGAGATCCGTCTCTTCGTCCAGGTATGGGGCTAAACCGGGGTACCTGGAACGGAAAGAGCAGAGGAGGTCTCGAAGGCTTATGGGTTGTTCGAGATCCATCCGAGCTTCCTTCTCGGCCATTCGGTCAAAGGGCCCAAAAAACCTCACAATCATCAGAAAACCTCTCAATAGTTTCTCTCGCCCGGTCCCTTCGGTCCCTCGAGCCCGCAGAGGCCTCAGAGACAAAAGGCTTTGTCTGATTTTTTGAGAGGAAAAATCAGACAAAACTCCCAGCCACTTTCGTGGCAACAATGAGTGACACAAATTGTTGGCGCCTATCGATTTAGCTGGACAAAACGCTAATGAATTCCCGCGAAGCGGGATGGCGATTTGAGCTGAATCCTCCTCTTCCCGCCTTGCGGGACTCAAGAACTCCGCGTCTCTGCGGGCTCTGTGAGAGATAGAAAGGACCCATTGGTGGTCGGCATGCAGCCCACCCCTTTTAGGTGGACTTCCCGACCCGGTCACTTTGGGCCGTTGGGCTCTATCCCATAGGATTCCCACCGGCTTTCGACCAATGCTTTCATCCCCTCATTGACTTTCACCATGGGCGGATGGGTTAGTCCGCCCCATTCATCCCTCGGCTGATGTTCGTAAGTCATTGACCAGGTGGCATCCAGGATCATCTTGTCCGTTGTCCCCCTCTGGTCGAAGGGGACGGAAGGGTCGAGAATCGATCCACTTTCATTCCGTGTCACGATCAGATCCTTGCCCGCCTGAAAACGGGTGTTGATGGCATAGAGGACCTCTTCCAGATTGAAAGGGTCCACGTCTTCATCCACCACGAAGACGTGCTTGACAAAGCGACCGATCTTGCTTCCCATCAAGACCTTGGCTGCATCCAGGGATTGACCGTGATAGTTCTTTTTTATCGAGATGATCGCGGACATCCAGGGATCGCCACACGCTGGAAAGTTGACCGCCCGGATGCCGGGAATCCCCACGTCCTCGAATAGCTTCAGGGCCAGGGCCGAGTGGTTGATCGAAGTCACCTGATGGTCCTCGACAACGGGGGTGCCTTCTCGAGATCCCCTGAGGATTGGGTCTTTGCGCTGGGTTATGCATTTTACTCGGAAGAGGGGTTTCTCTCTTCTCCCGCCGGCGTAGAAACCCGTATGCTCGCCAAAGGGGCCTTCGTCAACCCTTTCGAAAGGCCGTATCTCTCCCTCCAGAACAATCTCAGATCTGGCAGGCACATAGAGGTCTACGATTTCGCACTTCACGAGTTCCAGGGGAACCTGTCTCAGAGCCCCGGCCATCTCCCATTCGTTCACGCCCACGGGAAAGGGAGCACAGGAGACGATGGGACAGACCGGATCGTTTCCAATCGAGACCGCCACCGGCATGGAGACGCCAAGGTTTTCGTATTTCCCATAGATGAGTCCCATGTGCTGGAAGGGAGCAAACATGATCCCGCACGAATTCGAATCGTGAATCATCATTCGATGGATACCCACGTTCTGCCATCCTGTCTCGGGGTCTCTCACCACAACTGAATGCCAGGTCCCGATGTACCTCCCTCCGTCGTGTTCGTTCCAGAGGGGAGCAGGGTAACCGAAGAGGTTCACATCCTTCCCCTTGAGAATCTCCTCCTTGCAACAACCTGACCTCACCACCTTTGGCTTCAATGGGGTGTGAATCCGCTTCACGTATTCGCGAATGATGTCCTCCTCACGGGACCCAGGATCCATTTCGAGGGCAATCGCAACCCGTCGAAGGGTCTGAAGGCCCCCAACGAAAAGGGGTGTCTTGTATCCTTTCACCCTCTCGAAGAACAGGGCCGGCCCTTTTTTCTGAGAATTCCGCTCGACAATCGCTCCGATTTCAAGGTTCCAGTCTACTTCGACCCTCACCCTGGCCAGTTCGTCCCAGGACTCGAGGGCAGCGATGAAGGATCTCAAATCTCGTATGGGCATGGGCATTCTCCTTCGGATTATCCCTTGACAGCCCCCGCGGTCAATCCCTTCACCATCAGTTTCTGAATGCCAAAAAAGAGAACGATGACGGGCAGGGTGACGAGTAGAGATGCTGCCATGAGGTTTCCCCATTGGGTCCCGTACTGGCCGATAAAAGACGTGAGGGCAATGGGTAGAGTGAACTTCCTCTGGGAGTCGATAAACGTCAGGGCGAACATATATTCTTGCCAAGCAGAGATGAAGGTGAAAGCTGCTGCGGCAGCCAGACCAGGCGCCGCAGAAGGGATCACGACCCGGGTCAACGTTTGAAAGCGCGAGGCACCGTCGATCAGCGCACTCTCTTCAACCTCGATGGGGAGTCGGCCAAAAAAGCCGTAAAGAACCCAGACCACAAAAGGCACGGAAAAGGTGAGGTTCGCCATCACCAGGGAGGTAAAGGTGTTCATCAACCGAATCTTGACGATGACCATATAGAGGGGAATGAGCAATACAGCGATCGGGATCATCTGACTCACAAGAATCGTCTTGAGGAGGATCCGTCTTCCTCTCATTCTGAACCGAGCGAGGGCATAGGCACAGGGGGTGGAAATCATCAGACTCACCACCGTGGTTGCGAGGGTGACGATGAGGCTGTTGATGAATTTCTGGCCGAAATGCATTTGACCATAGATCACCGCCCCAAAGTTCTCCAGGGTGAAGTGTTTCGGAATCACCCGAATGGGAATGGTAAAGATCTCACTGAAGTTTTTGAACGAGGTGGACAGAATCCATGAATAGGGAAACAACGCGGAGAACACAAATGCGAGGAGTGCCAAATAGAAGATAACCTTCTTCGCGATGTAACGGGATTTCATGACTACACCTCGGCAAGCTCTCCCCTTTTGGCCACAAACTGGATGTACAAAAGGGCAAAAATCAGTAACATCAACCCGATGACCACGCCGTACACTGAGGCCTCACCAAATCGGTGAAACTGAAAAGCCGTCCGATAAACCGCCACGGGCAATGTGGTCGTGCTATTGATGGGTCCCCCCTGGGTCATGATCCATATGGTCTGGATTGCATTCAGGGTCCACATCACGCCCAGGAGATTCACGACGATAATGGTGGGAAGAATCCCCGGAATCGTGACGTGGAAGAATTTTCTTAGCGGCCCCGCACCGTCGATTTCTGCCGCCTCGTACAAGTCCAATGGAACGGTCTGCATGGCGGCGAGGTACATGAAGGCTCCGAACGTGTATCCCCGCCAGATCGTCGGCACCATAACGCTGTACAACGCAATCCCGGGGTCGCCCAACCAATTGCCAATAAGGCTCTCCAGCCCCACCCATCGGAGGAGGTAATCGATCAGCCCAAAGTTGGGGGAATACATCCACTTCCATGTCAGGGCGATGATCACCCACGGCGTCGCCCAGGGGAGCATCAAAATGGAGCGCACGATCGATCTGAAGGGAAACTCACTATTCAGAACCGCGGCCATGGCGAGAGCGATCACGAGGCACGCAGTCACCGTCCCAAAGGTCCAAATGAGAGAGTTGTAGAGGAATTGATGAAATTCCTCGGAAGACAGGGTCTTCCAATACCCTTCAAGTCCGATGAATCGGTATGTCGCTCCGGTCAGTCTATACTCATAGAAACTCAGTTGGATCGTTCTAAAGATGGGGTAGGCCAGGAGCACCACGAGGACCGCGACCACGGGTGCTACCCAGAAATATTCCCGACTGCTCCCTCTTTTTCCTTTCATCTCACATCGATTTCCAGCATATTTGAAATGAGAAATGGCCTTTCACAAAAGAAAGGCCATTTCTCGTTACCCCCTTAGGACATCTCTCTTCTATTGCTTGAGCAGGATGTCGTCGATTTTCGCAGCGGCCTCATCCAATGCCTCCTGGGGGGTTGCCTTCAGGAGTAAGGCCTCTCGGATGCTATTGTGAAGGGTCTCGATCATCTCGGAGAGGACCGTGGTCACTTCAAAGGCCTTCATATAGGCCATGTTCTTTCTGATCTCGGGGTCGAGCTCTCCCCATTTCCCTTTGCTCAACAGGCTCTTGCGGGTTGGCATGTAGGCAGGGGCCGTCAACATCCTCTCTTCGCTGGTCAACACTTTGATCAGTTCGAACGCCTCATCTGGATGTTTGCTGTTTGTGGAGATGACCAGGTTCCAGGTGGCGCCGAAGCCCACCCGTTGTTTATCGCCGATCATCGCCATATACCCCATCTGGATATTCGGATTGATCTGTTTGATCTGCGTCTCGTAACGGGCAAAGGCATCCAACATCGCGATTTTGCCCGCGGCGAAAAGGGCCATGTTCTCATCATGGTCGAGGTTTCCCGTATTTGGGTTTACGACCTTGTACTTGTGAATCAGATCCACCCAGAATTGGAGTGCCTTCACCCCTTCGGGACTATTGACAACGCATTTCGTCCAATCCTCATTCAAAATGGACCCGCCCGCCTGGGCGAGATATTGGAAGAAGTTGTTATAGGTGTTCTGGCCCGCCCCATCAAAAGAACCCCCGTAGATCCCCTGGGCCGGGTCTGTGAGCTTCTTAGCTGTTTCAACATACTCCTCCCATGTTTCCGGGAATTTGGTGATTCCTCCCTTTTCAAAGAGATCCTTATTGTAAATGAAGAGTCTCGCCCCGACGTTCCATATGGGGATTCCATAGAGTTTCCCTTTGTATGTGGCATCCGCGATGGCTCCGTCCAGAAAATCGGCCTTTTCCTTTGCATCGATATAACCGTCCAGGGGGATGATGTGCCCGGCCGCGGCCCGTTGACGGATCTCGAGGGGAACCTCGAAGACGTCTGACAGGGTTCCCGCTGCCCCGGCCGTGACCTGCTTGGCCAACAGATCCGTGAAGGGAAAGAGAGATACCTCCACATCGATATCTGGATTGGCCGCCTCAAACTTATCGATGAATTTCTGACGATGGGCATTCGTCTTGTCGTCCCGCTGGATACCCCAGTAGGTCAACTCGATTTTTTTAGCCGCCATTGAGGTATGGGGCAACAGGAAGACCCCTGCGAGTGTTAGGACCCCGACAACCGATAGAAAACGTTTCATACTCCTTCTCCTTTCTCCGTGTATTTCCGATCAATTAGAGTAAAGGCAATCGTAGTTTAAAAGGGAACGTATGTCAAGGGAAATCTCTTGAGATTCAGAGGGTAAATGTCCCTGTGGGTCTGCGCTAGATCAATTAGTCGTCCCTGAAAAACGCCCCCGACCCTCTCTGTACAGAGTTTTTGACCCGTTCTAAGGCTCGGTCCTTCGATCTTCCGAACTCGGCCTGGCGGCCTCAGACAGCGGAATCTCGACCCTTCGGGGACACTCCCTTCGCAAAGACGGGTAGCCCCAAAAACTCCGTAAT
>CAYGBW010000155.1:0-9300 GCA_964348185.1 uncultured Thermodesulfobacteriota bacterium
ATGGCTTCGAGTTTGTGTTTGATCGGCTCTCAAGCCTACGGTCAGGGGGACATCACCATCGGAAGTCTTCTCCCCATGAGCGGCGACTTGGCCCCATACGGCAAGTGCGTCCAACAGGGTGTCAACCTGGCGGTAACGCATATCAATGAGGCCGGAGGGCCATTAGACATGAATCTGAAGGTGGTGTTCAGGGATTCGCAGACAGACCCAACTGCTTTGAGAGATGGGGCTGAAAAACTGGTCAACGTGGATAAAGTACCGGCCATTGTCGGCCCCATGATTCGGTCTGATGTCGCAACACCCGTGACATCCCCCAATCATGTTGTTATCATCTCTCCGTCAAACACACCGACATGGGTCACCACCCTGGATGATGACGACTTCACTTTCAGAACCACAGCCTCGGACGCTATTCAGGGAAAGGTGTTGGGAGAGCTTGCCTGGGAGAGGGGCTATAAGAAAGCGGCCATCCTTTACATCAATGATCCATACGGCGGTGGTCTCGCTGAATCCACCAAAGAGTGGTTCGAAAAGAAAGGCGGTAAGGTTCTCGGACAGGCAGCGTACGATCCGGGAAAGGTGTCTTACAAAATGCAGCTCAAGGAACTGGCAAAAGGGGACCCCGATGTGTTGATCTTGATCGGTTATCCGGAAAGTGGAACCGTGATCATCAGACAGGCACTGTCTGAAGGATTATTCAGTCAGTTTCTCTTTCCCGATGGCATGCAGTCTCAGCAGATTATCGATTCCGTTGGGGGGGACTATCTCGAGGGTATGTACGGAACTGGCCCGGGTGCCGCAGAGACCCTCTCCTACAAGACGTATCTGGAGGAGTTCAATAGAGTCTATGGAGCCAACCCAGCCACGGCATACAGCGAGAACGCCTATGACGGTGCCGTGGTGATTGCACTGGCCATTCAAGCCGCCGGGAAAGCTGCCTTTGAGGCAGACCCAGGTAAGGCCATCCGGGACAATCTGAGAGAGGTCGCGAACCCACCGGGAGAAAAGATCTCCGCTGGGGTGGAGGGATTCAAAAAGGCCTTCAAACTCCTGGCTGAAGGCAGACCCATCGACTACGAAGGGGCGGCCGGTTCCATCGACTTTGACCAGCACGGTGACACGATTACCCCTATCCTGATCTGGAAGATCGAAAATAGAGAGATCGTTCCTGTCAGGTCAGTCATCCCGGATTAGGAATCACGTAAGAAACCTGGAAGGGCGCAGGGGTACGGGTGGATGCCCTTCCAGGTTCTCGCCTGACTTGAAAACTCATAACCCATAGCCATGCTAAGAGTCGAAAATCTGAGCAAACGTTTCGGCGGGGTGGAAGCGATTCAAAACTGCTCCCTCCAGGTGATGGAGGGAACGATCACGGGTCTTATCGGACCCAACGGCGCGGGGAAGACGACCCTTTTCAACGTGGTCACGGGATTCTACAAGCCAAACTTCGGGCGTGTCTTTTTCAAAGAGGAAGATATCACCGGTTTACAACCGTTCCAGGTTTTTCGGAGAGGCCTCTTTCGAACCTTCCAGATCACCCGGGAATACAAGGAAATGACCGTGCTCGAGAACCTTCTGGTGATACCCAGGGGCCAGGTGGGAGAGAAACTCTGGAATGCCTGGTTCATGAGCAAGACGGTCAAAGCCCAGGAAAAAGACAACGTCCAGAAGGCGCTGGGAATTCTAGAATTCCTGGAGATGGAGTCCAAAAGAGACATGCCGGCCAAGTATCTGCCCGGGGGTGAGAAGAAGCTGTTAGAGCTCGGACGGATGATGATGGTGGATCTGGACATGGTTTTGCTGGATGAACCCGGATCCGGGGTCCCGCCTTTCCTTCAGAACAAGGTGATGGACTATATCAAGAAGCTCTCTCAGGAGAAAGGGCTCACATTATTCGTGGTTGAACACGACATGAACGTGATCATGAATCTCTGCGACCCGATTATTGTCATGACGGACGGGACAACGCTGACCGAAGGCTCTCCCCACGAAATCCGTTCTGACAAAAGAGTCGTTCAGGCCTACCTGGGAGAATCCGACACACCGGACTTCGCGCAATGAGTCTTCTCGCGGTAAAGACGATCACCGTGGGTTATGGCGTGCAGGACGTCCTGTTCGACGTGTCTGCGGAGGTCGATGAGGGAGAGGTGGTTGCCATCATAGGCCCAAACGGTGCAGGGAAGACGACCCTGCTTCGCGCTGTCGTCGGGATGATCAAGCCAAAAACCGGGGACATCACCTTCAAGGATCGCTCCATCGTGGGGATGGAGCCGGAGCACGTTGTTCGCATGGGATTGGGCTGGGTGCCTCAGGAGGAGAATATCTTCCCCTCCATGACGGTCGCCGAAAACCTCGAAATGGGTGGTTACATCCTGAAAGGGGGTTTCAGAGAGCGATTTGATGAGGTCTCAGCCATCTTTCCTGCACTGGGCGAGAGGATGAAGCAGATGGCCGGAAGTCTGTCTGGTGGCCAGCGGCAGATGTTGGCCGTTGCCAGGGGTCTGATGCTTCGCCCAGACCTCTTGCTCCTCGATGAGCCCACGGCTGGGCTTGCCCCCAATTTGGTCCGGATGATGTTTGGGAGGATCAAGGAGGTCACCGACCGACTCAAGAGGGCGGTCCTTTTGGTGACACAAACCATTGACGCGCTCAGGCTGTCCCAGCGAGGATATCTCCTGTCAGCAGGGGAGATCAGGTATGCAGACTCCACGGATCGGCTTCTCGGCAATCAGGAGGTGAGGGATCTCTATTTCGGGGGATCGCCTCCTTCACCCCGATAGGGTCCAGGACAAGATGGCGGATCTATTCGTAAGCGGAATCATATATGGCAGTATCATTGCCCTGGGGGCCATTGGACTCACCCTGATTTCTTCGATCCTCAATTTCTTTAATTTTGCATACGGAGATCTCTTCAGTCTCGGGGCTTTCGTCACCCTTTTGTTTCTCGGCCTTCTTGGGGATTGGCAACCTTTCCCCGGTCTTTCGTTCGGATGGGGGCTGGTCTTTGGCACCCTACTCTCGGTTCTCATCATGTTGGGAGTCATCCTCCTGATCGATCGATTCTATTTCAAACCGTTGAGAAATGTCGGTGTGACACCGCTTTTCATGTCCCTCGCCTCCCTTGGCCTCGCGTTTATTCTCAGGGCCGTGATCAACATTGTCTGGGGGCCCGAGGTTCGGTATTACAGCACGGCCATTCAGATCAGCAAGAAGCTGCCCCTTGGGGTCCGGGCCAAGCCGGATGAACTCTTTATTGTCATTTGTGCCTTGGTCCTCGTGGCTCTGGTCTACCTGTTTTTGAAACGAACCCGAATGGGTAAGGCCATGCGGGCCATGTCGGACAATCCGGTGTTGGCCAAGGCCTCGGGTGTGGAGACGAATCGGGTCATCATGTGGACCTGGATCATCGCCGGAGCCTTGATCACGGTGGCCGGGACCCTCTACGGAATTCAGGTTCAGCTTCGCCCCATTATGGGCTGGCACTTTCTCATCCCCCTTTTTGTTGCGGTTATCATGGGAGGGGTGGGAAGCTTCTGGGGTGCCATGATTGGTGGGATGGTGATTGGTATCTCCGAGGAGATGATAACCGGACTATTCCAAAATGCATTCAATTCGATGGGAATCGAGGCGGATATGTCCGTATACAAGCCCGCCGTGGCATTTGTGCTGGTGGTAGCCATTCTGCTTCTCAGACCCCACGGGATATTTGGCAAAAGGGAACGTTGAGCCATGATTAGCTATTTTGTATCGTTCTTGATCATGGGCAGCATATACGCCATGGCAGCCCTGGCCCTGAACCTTCAGTGGGGGTTTACCGGCCTGATGAATTTCGGTATTGGGGCCTTTTATATGCTAGGCGCTTACACATCAGCTATCCTGACGTGCCCCCCCACAACCGAACACCTGGGTGGTTTTGGACTGCCATTTGTGGTGGGTCTCATCGGAGCTGCACTGGTATCCGGTCTGGTTGCCTTCCTCATCGGATTTCCCGCACTCAGACTCCGAGGCGGAACGTTTGCCATTGCCCTTCTGGCGATCCATGAAACCCTGTTACTGGTGGTCAGGAATGAATCCTGGCTGACCAACGGAGTTTGGGGCATCCGGGGCATACCGAGACCCTTTTTCGAAATGGTCGATCCGAGGCACTACGGTTATTTCTACTTGATGATTGCGGCCGGATTGCTCGTGCTGATCTATCTGGCCATAGGAAAGGTCGTCCAATCTCCATGGGGTCGGGTCCTCAGGGGGATCAGTGAAGATGAAGACCTGACCTCCATGTCGGGTAAGCCTTGTTGGAGCTACAAGATGCAATCCTTCGTTTTCGGCTCCATGGTCATGGGCATCGCGGGTGCGACCTACGTTCATTACACGGGTTTTGTCAGCCCCCAGGTTTTCAACCCCCTCATGTCCACGTTTATCGTCTGGTTAATGGTCATGGTGGGCGGAACGGGTAACAACAGAGGGGTCATTGTCGGTGCCTTTCTGGTCTGGGCAATCTGGGTGGGCAGCGATTTCTTAACGGATTTTGTCCCCGCGGCGATAGCGACCCGAATCGGATTCATTCGGATGCTGTTCGTTGGGATCATTCTGGGTGTGACCATCCTCACCAGACCCCAGGGCATCCTGAGTCGAAAAAGACCGGCCGTCGACTGGTACAGATAGACGATTCAGAGAATTCCCGTTTCACTCAGGAGGAAGATCGATGAAGGCAATCAAAAGGACCGAGGTCATCTATCAATTCAGCCCTCACAATCACCCTGTTGCCTCGGTCGAACCCGGTGAGACGATCCGGGTGGAGACCGATGATTGCTTCGGAAGCCAGATCCGAAGTGAGGAAGATCTCATCACGTCGGTCGATTTCTCCAAGGTAAACCCCGCCACAGGCCCCATAGAGATCAGAGGTGCCAAGCCAGGGGACATCCTGGCCGTTGAAGTCCTGGATATCCAAGTGGGAACAGAGGGGTTCATGGTCGCAATTCCTGAGGAGGGAGGCTTTGGACATCTCATCAAGGAGCCCGTTACAAAAGGGGTTCCCGTCTCAGAGGGCAGATTCTGGTTCACCCCCTCCCTCTCCTTCCCGATCAGCCCTATGATCGGTGTCATCGGGGTTTCTCCCTCTGATCGGGTCGTGCCCTGCGGTGAGATCGGGGACCACGGCGGAAACATGGACGCCAAGGTCATCAGCCAGGGGGCGAGAATCTATTTCCTGGTGCGAAAGGAGGGGGCGATGTTGGCCCTGGGAGACGTTCACGCGGGCATGGGAGATGGCGAGGCGGTGATCTGTGGGGTAGAGATCACGGCCGAGGTAAAGGTGAAACTCGATCTGATCGAATCCCCGAAAATCCAGCCTCAAAGGCCTATCGTGGAACTGGGCGATAGATTCATGACAATCGGTCACGCTCCGTCCCTGGATGAGGCGGCTTCAACCGCCCTCCGTGACATGTTGGAGCTCATCCATCAGAAGACGAATATGCCCTTCTCTGAGATCGCGATGCTGATCAGCGCAGTGGGCGATCTTAAGGTCTGCCAGATCGTCGATCCCCAGAAGACAGCCCGGGTTGAGATGCCCAAGTCCATTCTGAAATTCCCCCATCAACCGATCTTGCCATGAAGGGCATCAAGGCGCTCTGTGGGTCAAAAATCACCATAGGATCTTTCTTCTTCTCTTTGGATTACGTATTTTTTAATAATCGCTTCTCCGAACGGTGAGCACTTCACCTCGAGGGAAAGGGGGGTCATGAAAGTCATCAAACTGGGCGGTGGAAGTCTGTTCGGGAGGGATCAAATCCGGGAGATCCTCGATATTATCATTCAGAGGGGAAGGGGAAATGTGGTTGTGCTCTCGGGCCTGGGGGGAGTGACAGACCGTCTATCAGGGGGAATCGAGGGGGCCTTGCTTGGGGAGGAGAATATCGCCGAAGTGATTGCGGAGCTGCGAAGCATACACCTCCCCCTGGTCGACTTTCTCATCCCCGAGCCAGCCCTGCGGGGGGAGACAGCTCGAGCCCTAGAGGATCTCTTTTGCCGCCTCGAGCGACTCTATTTCGGTCTAACCTTCACCGGAGAGATCACTCCCCGTCTCAAGGACATGATACTAACCTTTGGGGAGCGACTCTCAGTCACCCTTTTTACAGGCGCTCTGAAAGGTAAGGGCATCGACGCCCTGGGATGCATGGCCGATGAGATCGGCGTCATCTCTGATGGCCAGTATGGAAACGCAGCGGCGCTCCTCGGTCCCACCCGCACGAGCCTCAGAAAAAAACTGCTCCCCCTGGTCAAGGGGGACCGGATCACTCTGGTGACCGGATATTTTGGAGTGAGCCTCCGCGGACGGGTGACGACCTTTGGCCGTGGGGGCAGCGATTACAGCGCCGCTGCGGTCGCTGCTGCAACGGGCGCCGAATGTCTCGAGGTCTGGAAGAACGTGGACGGCTTCATGAGCGCCGATCCTGCATTCGTTCCTGAGGTGCACATGATTCCGGCCATTTCCTATGAGGAGGCTGCGGAGCTCTCCTATTTCGGGGCCAAGATCCTTCATCCGAACACCGTGGAACCCCTCAAAAAATCCGGGATTCCCCTGGTGATCAAGAATACCTTTCACCCCGAACGGGAAGGGACCCTCATCACGAGAAAGACGAAACCGACTGCGAACGTTGTCAAGAGCATCGCCCACAACGCCGATGTGGGCGTCCTGAAGATCCACGCCTTCGGATTGGGGGCCCAGCCGGGGATTCTGGGAAACATTGCCACCCATCTGAGTGAGAGAGGCATCAATATCAAATCGGTCGTTACCTCTCAGACCTGCATCAGCCTACTCCTGAGCCGGGCCGATATGGAACAGGGGTACCAGGAAGTACAAAAGATCAGGCCCAGGCCCTACAGACGTCTGGAGAAAATCGAAGACATGGCCTTGATCGGGATCGTGGGCAAAGGGCTGGCTGAAAAAAGGGGGATCGCCGCCCGTGTCTTCACAGCGGTTGCCCAATCCGGGGTGAATATCGAAATGATCTCCATGGGCCCCTCCAAGGTTGCCTATTACTTCATGGTGAAAGAGCAAAATCTCAAGTCCACGCTGAGAGCGGTCCACGATTCGTTCTTTGGCTGACCGGCCGATTCTCGCAAACCGATCCAAGGAGTCAGGAGGGAAAGGAGTGAGCAAGAAGAGAGTTCTGGATGTCATCTTTGGAACGCAGAATGTTTTTGAAATTGTTCCCGGCCTTGCACTTGCGATTGTCGTTACCATCGTGGGGATAGAGCTCACAAAGTGGGCAGCCACCCTTCTCGGTCTTTCGAGGAGTCCGGTGAGTGCTATCATGATAGCGATTGTCGTTGGGATAATCGTCAAAAACACCCTAGGCGTGCCGAAACTCTGTCAAGCTGGGGTTGGTTTTGGTCTGAAGAAACTCCTCAGGCTTGGCATCATTCTGATGGGCATCAGACTGAGCGTATTTGCCGTTCTCAAGATAGGGGCTCTCTCCACGGGTATCGTCATCGCAGCCATTGCAACCGGTATATTTGTGGCGCTCTTCATCACAAGAAAACTCCGTTTGGCTGAGAGGCTAGGGACATTGATCGGGGTGGGAACAGGAATCTGTGGGGCAAGTGCAATTGTTGCCACAGGTCCTGCAATTGAGGCGAGGGAAGAGGAAATAGCGTATGCAGTCGGAACGATCACGATTTTTGGAATCGTGGCGATGTTTCTCTACCCCTATGTGAGTCACCTCGTCCTCTCACTATCCCATATCGAGTCCGGGATATTCATGGGGACCTCCATCCATGAAACGGCACAGGTAGCCGGTGCGGGCCTCATGTATGACCAGCTCTGGATTGATGGGAACAGAATCGTAAATCCCACAGGGGCAGATGTTGCCATTGTGACGAAGCTTGTTCGCAACGCGTTTATGGCCATTGCGATTCCCCTGTTGTCCTACCTGTATATCAGGAGGAACCGAGGAATATCTGGAAAGAGGGTCAGTGCCCTTTCCCTTTTCCCGACTTTTATTCTCGGCTTCGTTGCACTGGCGGTTATCCGGTCTTTCGGCGACTACTTCGTTCTGAGCAAAGGTTTTTGGAGTGCTGAAGCATGGAATCACCTTCACTCTACTGTCAAACACTGGTCAGAAAGCCTGCTCGCCGTTGCGATGGCTGGAGTTGGACTCGGGACAGATATCAGGAAGTTAAAGCAGCTTGGAGCGAAGCCCTTTTATGCAGGGCTTTTTGCAGCCCTATCAGTTGGAGTGGCCAGCGTCATCCTGGTAAAGATTCTGGCCCCATTCCTGGGAATCGAAGAATGAATCTCTAAGTACGAGGAGGCCAGCCAAGATGAAAATCGGTATGGTAACACCCGGGCAATCCCCAAGGGACGACATCGTTCCAGAGATGAAAGGTTACCTCAATAGGGGGGCAGATATCCGAGAAGCAGGTGCCCTAGACGGCATTTCTAAAGCGGAGGTTGCTCAAAGGTTGAGTCCCCAATCTGACGACGATTTATTAGTGACCCGGATGAGGGATGGGACCTCGGTGAAGGTTTCGGAAGCCAAGATAACCCCCCTTGTCCAAGACTGTTTGGAGAAACTTGAAAAGGAGGGCGCGACGATTGTATTGCTTCTCTGCACGGGCAACTTCCCCACCCTCCACGCCAAGGGGTTGTTAATTAAAGCAGGTGACATATTCACAGGCGTGGTGAAGAACATTTCCCATGGAGGCCCAATAGGGGTGATGATTCCCAATGGGGTTCAAGCTGGGAGGGCGCAGGAAAAATGGGGGACTCTGGGGGTTGAGATCAGGATAGAAGAAGCCTCCCCCTATTCGTCAATGGAGGCGATTCGGGCAGCTGCCGAGCGATTCAGAGGGGTGGATTTGAACTTGATCGTATTGGACTGCCTCGGGTACAACGAGAGAATGAAGAGGCTCGTTCGGAGCATAACCCATACCCCCTCCGTTTTGCCAAGGTCGATCTTAGCAAGGGTACTCGCCGAACTCCTCTAGCTAGTCGTCACTGAAAAACGCCCCCGACCCTCTCTGTACAGAGTTTTTGACCCGTTCTAAGGCTCGGTCGTTCGATCTTCCGAACTCGGCCTAGCGGCCTCAGACAGCGGACACGAAGTGGTGCGTGAGCACTCATCTCGCCCCTTCGGGGACACTCTCCTTCGGCAAGCTCAGGACAGGCTCTTCGCCAAGACAGGTAGCCCCAAAAACTCCGTAATGTTCGCTCCAGGGACATTTTTCAGTGACGACTAGGATCACGTCCCAAAAGCAATTTATGGAAATCATGGTAGAACTGAGCGACGTATTGAGATG
>CAYGBW010000156.1:0-16884 GCA_964348185.1 uncultured Thermodesulfobacteriota bacterium
GGCTCGGTCGTTCGATCTTCCGAACTCGGCCTAGCGGCCTCAGACAGCGGAATCTCGCCCCTTCGGGGACACTCCCTTCGCCAAGACGGGTGGCCCCAAAAACTCCGTAATGTTCGCTCGAGGAACATTTCTCAGTGACGACTACTCATCATACCGCTGAGAGAAGACAACGGCTCACGAGATTACCAGGGAAGTTTCTTATTCAAGCGTTTATGAACAGAATAGTCTTGTTATGAAGAATAATCAACATAACAGAAGGGAGATAAGGCGGTAGAAGCCATTGGCAGTGGTAGAGGGCTTTTAGCCTGCTTCGCTGCCAACGTTGCGGCAGAATGATGCATGCGCGTTACTGGGGAAGGGTTGGCACGAATCCCCGAAAGCGAGGGGCACCTCTCACGAGGTGCCCCGGCAGATTCACCACACATCGATCAACCCATGGTGATCCAGCTCTCCCTGTTACTTGAGGATGGACAGCCCCCCGTCAAGGCTCAGTGCCTGACCGGTGCACCAGTCGCTCTCGGCGGATGCCAGGTACAGGACGGCTTTCGCGACGTCCCCTGGTTGACCGATCCGGCCCAATGGCGCCTCGGCCGCCAATCTGTCTCGGCCCTCTGGGGATGGGACATCTTCCAGCAGCATATCCGTCAGCACAGGACCGGGGCAGACCGCATTCACGCGAATCCCATAGGGTGCCAGTTCGACGGCCATCCCCCGAGTCATGGCGATGACCGCGCCCTTGGAAGCGCTATAGGCAGTATGGCCCGGTTCCCCCACGACACCGGCCTTTGACGCCACATTGACGATAGCGCCTCCACCCCTCTCCTTCATGTGGCGCACGACCGCTTGAGCCGGCAGCGCGCTGCCCATCACATTGATCCGGAACAGCCGCTCCCACATCTCCTCCGGCTCCTCCCAGAAAGGAGCAGCGTCATGGACGCCAGCGTTATTGACCAGCACGTCTATGCGGCCGTGGATTTCCAGCGTTTGCTCCACAAGGTTCTCCACCTGGTCCTTTCGGGAAACGTCAGTGCGGATGAATATTGCGCTGCCACCCTGCTGCTGAATCATTCTCGCTGCTTCTTGGCCTCGGATTTCGCCTAGTGAAGCGATCACAACGCTCGCGCCTTCTCGTACTAATGCCTCAGCGATCGCCCGACCGATCCCCCGGCTTCCGCCAGTGACGATTGCCACCTGATCTTTGAATCGTTCGCTCATCGGCCTCATCCACGGCTCGGTTTAGATTGCATGGTTCCTGAAAACCCCTGTATTGGGGCAAGCGCATCGAAAACGGGTTTGGTCCCATCAAACAGGGGGTGGACTGCTGCACCCAGTAAAGTGATAAGAACACCCTTCTACGTGGAAGTAGTTTAAGACCAAAAGCGCTTCTCTGTCAAGGAGGTGAATGCCGAAACACATGGCGGTTGAGTGATGCGCTGTCTTTGGGTGGAACGGGTGAAAGCATTCGATGCCGGATCATTTCAAATATGGGATCATGTCATGATACGGAGGTGCTTTGAGATTCTGACAGGAAACGAAAGGGCCGGGCATGAACAAAATCAGCCATCACTTCAATTCGGTTGGATATCCGGCCTTGGACCATAGAATCCAACCTCCCTTGAGAGCGTACACCTTAGTATATCCTTTTTCCATGAGTTGCTGTGCCACCCGGGCACTGATACCCTCGTCGGGTCAGGCTCAGTAGAGGACTAGGGTGAGGTATTTGGGATAATTATCAGCCCACGATTCCACATCTTCCGAGTCTTCCCGCACCGCACCCTTGACTTTCCTGTCACTGGCCCTCCAGGTCTCAGCGCTGCGAACATCGACGACGACGACATCTGACTTTCCCAGCATCGATTTGAGTTCATCCGGCAAAATCCGAGGCACTTCGTCGCCAAGTGCCGATAGCGCAAACATGCCTACGAGAGCCATGCTCAGCGACACGTTCCGAAGCTTTGCAAACCGGTTTTGGATCACATCCGCCCCCAGATTACGCATTCTCGCGATAGAATCGAAAAGACCTCGAAGGGTCCCGAGTTTCGACCCAGAGATACCTTTTAATACTATACTCTGAGTTGAACCCAAATTTCACACCCCCCTTTGACACCCTCAAGGTTCTCGTCTTAGAGTCGGTCCCCCATGGGACATGGAAAAGACCTCAGTTCTCGAAGGAAGAAATAGGCTTAGTTTATGCGCAGCTGGGACCATTTCAATGAGAACACGGTGTTACGTGGCTAAGGCAACCCTCTCCTTGTTCCGACCGAGTTTTTCCAACCTTATTTGTAACCTTCAGGTCAGATTTCGTTGAGTTTTAGAGAAAGAAACCCTCGCCCGGAGAGGAAGTCAGGGCAGCCCAAGGGGCCTCTGTCACTCAAGAGGCGACCCCTCATTCACTCATTCAGGCAAGGATCGCGCAAAGAATCACGGCTCAACAGATGTCGAGATCGGAAGCGGGTTTAGCGTGCCGGTCAGAGAGAATCTCTCGCTATGAGTGCCGCGCCCAGAGCCCCCACGATCTGGGGTTCATTGGGAAGGTTGATGGGCGCATTGAAGAGACGCTTTAGGGCCTGGACCATACCCGGGTTTTTGGCCACACCACCGGTAAAGGTGATCTCCTTTTCAATACGCAACCGTGTGGCCATTCGATAGATCCTCGATGCGATTGATTCATGAATTCCGCCGATAATGTCCTCACGCTCAGCTCCTTGGGCAATCAAAGAGATCACCTCTGACTCGGCGAATACAGTGCACATGCTGCTGATCGAGATCCGTCTTTTCGCTCTCAGCGAGAGGCTCCCCATCTCCTCCAAGGGGGTCTCAAGAGCTCCAGCCATAACCTCCAGAAAGCGGCCTGATCCTGCCGCGCATTTGTCGTTCATCACGAAATCCCCAACCCTTCCTCGGTCATCGAGGACGATGACCTTGCTATCCTGGCCGCCGAGATCGATCACAGTTCGGGTTCGAGGAAAAAGATGCCGGGCCCCACGGCCGTGACAGGTAATCTCTGTAATCTGCCTGGATGGAAAAGGGACATTGAAACGACCATACCCCGTGGCCACAATGGATGAGAGTTGTGATTGATCCACCGCGGCCCGGTCAAGGGCGATTTTCAGGCTCGATTGGATTGCCTTTTGGACACTAGAGCCCGTCGGAACGATCGAGTACCCTAGGATACCCTCAGGCCCAATGACCACGACCTCTGTTGAGAGGGATCCGATGTCCAGACCTGCATACAGGATAGGGTTACTCATCACTCACAACCGCTCATGATTGATCTAGCACGTTGCCACTGAAAAATGCCCCTTCGGCTCTCTGAACGAAGTTTTTGACCCGTTCTAAGGCTCGGTCGTTCGATCTTCCGAACTCGGCCTGGCGGCCTCAAACAGCGGAATCTCGCCCCTACGGGGACACTCCCTTCGCCAAGACGGGTAGCCCCAAAAACCTCGTAATGTTCGCTCCAGGGGCATTTTTCAGTGGCAACTTGCTAAGTCAAAACTCGCCCTTCGGGCTTTGTCATTTGTCATTGTTCTCCAACATCTCAATGAATGCCTCGAGACGGGTTTGGGTTTGCCCTGGAGAGTAATTGGAGGGGTCACCCCCGTCCCCGTCGAGGATCAAACAGGGGATGCTTCTTTTTTTGAGGGCATCGGCGATTACGCTGGCGCCGCCGCAGCTCTGGCGACATCCCCAGTGGGAGAAATGGATCACACCGTCCACATGATAGGTGCTGGCCATCTCGATGGCTTTATCCAGCCTGCGTTCGAGGGGCCCATTGGAAAAATTAGAAAGCATTTTCTGGGACAGGCTTTGAAGGATCTCTTTGTGGTCCAAAGAAGGCCAATAGACGTAGCTTCCCTCTTCGAAAACCACCGCAGCTCCTTTTCCATTTAGGACATCGAAGATGTTGTTGGAGTAGTAGGGTCGGATGTGGTGGAGCCACAAGAGGCGATACCGCTCCTCGGGAAGATAACCCCTGCCCTGGTCCACCTTTTGTTGAATGAATCGGTAGAGGTGGCGGTAGAACCGGACCGCCCCTTCGGTGCCCATGGAGCAGAAGATCATCCCCGCACCATAAGAGAGCGCCTCACTCCCGGGGAAAGGGGCAGGCCGGACCCTGCGGAGTTCGTTGATCTGCAGCAAGTAGTTTCGAGCGCGATTGGAGAGTTGTGCCACTCGTTCCATTCTTTCGCGCCGCCACAAAAGACCGGTGAGACGAGGGATCGAATCGATCAGGTTTTCGAGCTGATCGGTAAGATAACGGCGACCCTGATTTCCATTGTGGTATGGGACGTCCACAAAAAAATGAGGAACGCCGTAGAACTGGCTGAGATATCCAAAAAACTTGTTGCTCCCGTCGCAAAGGCTAGATGAACTGAGAAGGAAGTCAGGCCGGGGAAGGTGGTCAGCCATCGCCATTCCCAGAGCAATGCGGTAGAAGGAACAGAGGTCGGTGGAGATCCGTGTGTTAGCCTTTTCCAAGAACCAGTTACTGATGTCAAAATACGCCATCAGGGAGGCGAGAACTTCTGGATGGATCGGAATCCCTCCGAGCCCATAGACGATTTCGGTGGGCAGAAGCGCACTGCACCACACCACCGGCCTCGTCCGCGCAAAAGCCTGCTTGTGAGTTTGGAGGAGAAAGGACACCCAGATCCTAAAAGCTGGATTCTCTTCCCTCAAAGCATAGAGTCCGAGGGGGACTCTGACGAGATCATATCCAAGCGGCCGTTTAACGAGCCAGGCGATTAGCCGTTCAATCATTGTCCTTTCGGTCTAGTCCAGATCCTCACTGGCACCCAACATCTCCAGAAAGGCCTGAATTCTCGTCCCCATCGCACCTCCCCCACCTCTCCGGTATTCGCTCTCAATGATCAGCATGGGAATCCCCATTTGATCCAGAATTTGCTTCAGACCGGGGCTTTCATAGAGGAAAGTATCACAAAACTTCATCACATAGTAGACTACCCCCTTGACCCTTTCGGCCCGGATCAGGCTCAGGAGATGGTCGATTCTCCTCTTGGTCTCCTGCATGCGTGCGCAGGGGGCCCTCAAAAGATAATGATCGGCTAGGGCCATCAGCGGGTCATCGGTCACCAGCGGAATAGGGCCGTTGAGTCCTCTGCCGGATACACACAGGTCCTGTGCCACAACCTTGCCTCCCCATTCCTCAATCATGGACATGATCTCGGGGCTTTCCAGCATCGAGCCTGTCACCAGGATCGGGACGCCTCTTCGGTTCTTCCCTCCATCGGATTCATCGATGACACGCTTGAGAAAAAGGTGATATCTCTCACGGGGAAGGATCCCACCGGCCCTGAAGACCTCAGTCAGTTCCCAAGCCGCCAGATTGGATCTTCCCTGGCTCATCAAGTTCTGAACCTGTTGAGAGAGAGCGTAGGTCCGGTTCGACGCCTCAAAAGAGGCGATCAAGGCCGGGTTCGAAATGGCGGTCCCAAAGTGGGAGGAGATCCGTTCCACCAATCGCAGGGCCTCTTCTCTGAAGTACTCGATGGCTGATGGAACCGTGATCCTCGGAAGATCCATGAGATGAACAAAACCAGGGCGACGAAAATAGGACCATGCATCAAAAAGCCTCCGCATGCCGTCGCAGGTGTTCATGATCACAAGACCGGAGAGAAAAGGATAGGTTCCAGCCAGTCCTTCTCCCATAATGGCCCTCACGTAGGGACAGAAATTGGGATTGAGGCAGGCATCTCCCATTTCTGCTGGTGGATGAGGAAGGAGTCGGAGGGGAACGAGGCCGGCGCTCTCCAGTATTTCGACCGGAAAATAGCTGCAGCACCAGCCGACGACCGGAGCTTGCTGAAAGGAGAGGCTATGAAGGTACTCTTCAACTGCCTGATTGAGCTGGGTTATGATTTCTCCATTCTTTGACACGCCGCCCCTCTATGTGATGTGGTATACCCTATCTGGCGTGGATTATTCAACCGATTTTCTCTACCCAGGTCCACCGCCTCATGGATGCCCCTCGCAATCCAATCAGGACAACGGAAACAATAGCTTGCCCACGGGTTCATGGTGTGATACATATCAGAGTTGATCGATGTTCTATCCATATCCCTGCTATCTGTGGCCCTGGCCCTCTCCGGGTAGCGGACTTATGGGTTGCAAGGGTTGCAAATTGGGCAGTGGGCTCAGAGGGAAAAACAGGGGTCCGAGAGGAGTGATGGAAATGACGAGGAGAAAAGTCGTACTCGCCTACAGTGGGGGTTTAGACACGTCAGTCATCTTGAAATGGTTGGTCGACAAAGGTTACGAGGTCGTGGCCTACATCGCTGATATTGGCCAGGACGATGATTTGGAGGTCGCCAAGCAAAAGGCCCTTCAGACCGGAGCATCAAAAGTATACATTGAAGACATGAAAGAAGAATTCGTGACAAGCTATATATTCAAGGCTCTCAAGGCCAACGCGATCTATGAGGGGAGGTATCTCCTGGGGACATCACTGGCTCGCCCACTCATTGCAAAACGACAGGTTGAGATTGCCGAGGCAGAGGGAACAAATCTTGTCGCCCACGGCGCAACGGGAAAAGGCAACGATCAAGTCCGATTCGAACTATCCTATTATGCCCTGATGCCTGAGGTTGAAATCCTCAGTCCCTGGAAGGATCCAGAATTCCTGGCACAGTTCAAGGGCAGGACAGATATGCTCAACTATGCGAAAAGCCACAACATTCCCGTACAGGCAACCAAAGATAAGCCCTACAGCACTGACGACAACCTCATGCACATCAGCTACGAATCCGGGATTCTGGAGGATCCAAAACTCGCTCCAACAGAGGATATGTTTCAAAGAACCGTTTCACCCAGAAAGGCTCCCGACAGGGAAACGAGAATAGAGATTCATTTCAAAGATGGGGTCCCCTTCAAGGTTGTGAACAATGAAGATGGAACGGTCAAGGAGAGGCCTTTGGAGTTGTTTCAGTATCTGAACAAACTCGCCGGCGAAAACGGGATTGGAAGGGTCGACATTGTGGAGAACCGCTTTGTCGGAATAAAATCCCGGGGCGTGTATGAGACGCCTGCAGGAACCATATTGAGAATCGCTCACATGGATATTGAAGGAATCGCAATGGACAGAGAGGTGCTGAAACTGAGAGATATGCTGTCGCCGAAGATCTCAGAACTGATCTACAACGGATTCTGGTTTTCACCGGAGATGGATTTCTTGATGTCTGCGATTGACAAAAGCCAGGAAGTAATCGACGGTTGTGTATACCTCTCCCTGTACAAGGGGAATATTACGGTCTTGGGCAGGGAATCTCCCAGCTCACTCTACGACCAAGAGCTGTCGAGTATGGATGTCGAAGGCGGTTTCAATCAGCAGGATTCAAGGGGGTTTATCAACATTCATGCCGTCAGATTAAAGGCGCATCACGCCATACTCAACAAGACGGGAAAATGGCCCATGCCGTTCATGAAAGAGTGAAAATGACGGGATTTCCCAACTGGTTTACCGTGATGGATTATTCGTTCTTTTGCTGCCTGACCAGAATGCTTTTTCATGACGATAAACCGATTGGGATTCGTTTCACACCATTGCCTCACAATTGAATAGTCGTCCCCGTTGTCCACTGCCTTTCGATGATGCTTCTCAGTGTGTGTTGCCCCTCCCACCGGGTGATATGGACACGCTCGACCTTACCTTTCAGAGCCTCAAAGGCTGATTCCATCTTGGCCACCATTCCGGCTTTGATCGTGCCACTCGCGATAAGGGCTTCTGCTTCTTGAATCGAAAGAGAGGACTGGATGTCTTCTCCTGCGCGAACGCCGGGAACGTCAGTAAAGTAGACGAGATCACTGCATTGGGAGCCAACAGCCAGAGCGGCGGCAGCGCTATCCGCATTAACGTTGTAACTCATGCCCTGCTCATCTGCTGAAATCGGGGAGACGACCGGCACCTGTCCATTCCTGAGGCTATCCAAAATGGGCTTTGGATTGACCCGCATGATTCTTCCTACGTAACCGAAATCCTGACCTTTGCGACTAAGGGGCTCGACGGTGAGGAGATTGTCTGTCTTACCTGACATGCGTTTACAGGAGATGCCCCCTTCACTCAAGAAGGCAGCAATCCGCCTGTTGATTCTTTCTGAAAGAACATCCTCCACAATCTCAATATCTTCGGCTTGGGTAACTCGGATACCATCGACGAAGACGGTTTCCCGATTGGCCTCTTCGAGGGCTTGAGAGATTTCGATTCCCCCTCCGTGAACAATGATAACTTCAGCATTTCTCGTGCCTTTAATCGCACTGGCCAAGGCCTCAAAACCTTCTCTTCCCTCAAAGGCCTTACCCCCAATCTTTATCAAGATTCTCAGGTTCATGAATCAAGCCTTTCTTATCTGGAAATCCCAGCATTGAATTCATGGGATGACCCCCTGCTTCAGTGACGCCAAGTGTGACAAAAAACGAATTCGATGTCAAGTCCAAGAGGGCTGGTCAAAGAGGGAGCAAGACTTTCCCCTGCACAGACATCGACCTTTGGTGCGAGTGGAGGAAAACTTCGGAAATCTTCCGTTTGAATATCTGTCGACGAAACAGTAAAATAAAGGGGCAGGCAATTCTCGAATGCCAGCTCGCATTTTATGGGGTCCCCAATGCATCCTGTACTCATCACGATCGGTCCCATACAGATCCGATTCTATGGCCTGATGTACGTGGTGGCCATTATCGTTGGCTACTTTCTATTGAAAAGCGAGGTGAGGCGAAAGGGAATGGACCTCACCCCAGACGACGTCATGAACCTCATCTTCTGGGTGGTCTTGGGTGGAGTGATCGGCGCACGGATCTACTATGTTCTCTTTAACTGGGAGTACTATTGGCCGGATTGGAAGGAGATCGTCGCGATCTGGCATGGCGGGCTTGCGATTCACGGGGGGATCCTAGGGGGATTGCTCGGAGGGCTCATCTACACGAAAAGAAAAAGGGTCTCTTTCCTCTGCGCGGCCGATGCGGTGGCTCCCTCTCTGATTCTGGGACAGGCTTTTGGGCGGTTCGGGAATTTCATGAACGGTGACGCTCATGGTCTTCCCACAGGGATGCCCTGGGGGATCGTATTTCCCCCTGGAAGCATCGCTGGAGATCAGTTCCCCCAGACACCCCTCCACCCCACCATGCTCTATGAACTGATCATCAACCTCTCCATTTTCTTTTTCCTTTGGAAGATTCGAAAGCGGCCGGCCAAAGACGGCTTCATGATCTCTCTCTACCTGATTCTCTACTCGATCGGCCGCTTTGTTGTGAGCTACTTCAGGGCCGACAGCCTCATGATCGGGGGGTTTCGCGCAGCCCACCTGATCAGCATTCTGATTGTTGCAATCGTCACATCCCTCCTGATCAAGGAGAGACTCTGGAGTCGATGAGGGACTGATGCCAACTGGAATGGAAACTCCCCATCCTTTTCTCGCAGCGTGCCGCCGGGAGAAGGTGGCCTTTACCCCTGTCTGGTTGATGCGTCAGGCAGGGCGCTACATGAAGGAATACCGGGCCCTGCGGCAGAAGCACTCCTTTCTCGACCTGTGCAAGGAACCGGATTTGGCCACTCAGATCACGTTAATGCCGGTCGATCAGATCGGCGTGGACGCGGCCATCATCTTTGCCGACATCCTGCTTCCCCTGGAGGGCATGGGGATCGATCTGCGCTTTTCCAAAGGGGGAGGTCCTGTGATCGGCAACCCGGTTCGCAATGAGGACGATATCCGAAAACTACGAATCATCGATCCTTACGAGGACGTCCCCTTTCTGCTGGAGGCCATTCGCCTGGTCTGCCGTGAGTTGGAGGGTCGAGTCCCCTTAATTGGATTCTCAGGCGCTCCTTTCACCCTGGCGAGCTACCTCATCGAAGGAGGACACTCAAAAAACTATGTAAGAACCAAGGCGCTCATGTACCAAAACCCGGGTGCTTGGCGCCAGTTCATGGAGAAACTCGCCGACGTGGTGGTTCGTTATGTAAGGAGCCAGATTGAGGCAGGGGCTCAGGCTATTCAGCTTTTTGATAGCTGGGTGGGATGCCTCAGTCCCATGGACTACGAGGCTTTTGTCCTCCCTTATTCGCAAAGGGTCTTTCAGGAATTGGACAATCAGGTGCCATTCATTCACTTTGCCACCGATGCCTCGACCCTGCTCCCCCTCATGAGGCGGGCGGGAGGCGATGTGATCGGCGTGGACTGGCGGATTCACCTCGGAGAAGCCTGGAAACGGGTAGGCTACGATGTAGGCATTCAGGGAAATCTCGACCCGGTCGTCCTGTTTGCCCCCCCCGAGAAGATTCGAGAGACGATCGGGACCATTCTCGCTGCGGCGGAAAACCGTTCCGGCCACATTTTTAATCTGGGCCATGGCGTCCTTCCCGAAACCCCGATCGACCATGTGAGAGTCATGGTGGATGCCGTCCATGAGATGAGCCAGCGATGAGTCATGGGGACAGAGAAACGGCCATCCTGGTCATGGCTTTCGGCGGACCCTCGACCCTGAAAGAGGTGGAGGGCTTTCTGAGGCGGTTTCTGGGGGGGAGGCTCCCCTCGAGAGAGAGAATCGAAGAAATCCGGGAAAGATACCGCCTCATCGGAGGAGGCTCACCCCTCGCAGAAATAACCCTGAGACAGACAGAGGCCCTCGAAGGAGAACTGGCTCGAAGAGGCCACCCATTTCACGTATTCACGGGGATGCGTTTTTCCGAGCCCTCTGTGGAAGATGCGGTGACCCATCTGACAGCTCTGGGGCTTCAGCGGTTGATGGCCTTGCCCCTGACCCTTCATCGATCGAAGCTCAGCACCGAGCCCTATTTTGTTCAGCTCAAGCAGGCTATGGAGAGGGAAGAAGCCGACTTCGAAGTCATTCGGATCACGGGATGGCACACCCATCCGATGTTTCTCGAGGCTTTGGGAGAAAAGATCTCGGTAGGGCTCTCTGGGTTCGCCCCAGAGGTCAGACACACCGTCCAGGTCATTTTTACTGCCCATAGCCTGCCCGAAGGGGCCGTTTCCAATGATCCCTATGTAGAGGAGATCCACGAAACGATTCAAGGGGTGCTCGAGCGAGTCGGCCCCCTCTCCTGGCATCTTGCCTTCCAGAGCAGGGGGGGAGGGTCCGAACCCTGGCTGGGCCCGGATGTGGGAGCGGTGCTCCATGAGCTATCCCAGACAGGGTGTAGGAGGGTCCTGGTGGTTCCCGTGGGGTTTGTGTCCGACCACCTGGAGACGCTCTACGATCTCGACATCAAATGCAGGAAACAGGCCGAGGAGTCGGGCATGGAGTATCAGAGATCACCCTCTCTCAACGATTCCCCCGGGTTCATCCGGGCATTGGCACAGGTGGTATTGGAGCAGTCTGGGAAGATCAAACCGCTTTGTTGAATCCGAATGGTGCCAACCGAAAACCAAAAGGCAGGGATCAGTCATCGGTTATCCTTCTGGATTCCCCTGAAGACTGACCCCTGACAGCCGATAGCTGAGAAGGAGAGGTTCTGCGTGAAACGGGTTGTGGTTGTCGGTGGAGGGGCTTCAGGCCTATCAGCCGCCTATTTCCTCCAGGAAAGAGCGAGAGAATCCGGCGATCAGTTCGAAATACTTCTGGTGGAGAAAAACCACCATCTCGGAGGGTCGATTCTGACCGAGAGGGTTGACGGTTTTGTCATCGAGGGGGGACCAGACTGCTTCCTATCAGAGAAGCCCTGGGGTCTAAAACTCTGCGAGCGATTGGATATGGCGGACCGGGTGATGAATACCAATAAGAATCGCCGGACCTTTATCCTTTCAAGGGGGAAACTCCACGAAATTCCAGAGGGATTCATGCTTTTGGCCCCGACAAAGATTATGCCTTTTGTTCGGAGTACCCTCATCAGTCCCTTGGGGAAGATCCGGATGGCCATGGACTGGATCATTCCGCGAAAGAAAACCGGTGAGGAGGAGACCCTGGCCCAGTTTGTGCGCCGGAGGTTGGGAACAGAGGCCCTTGAAAAGATTGCAGAACCCTTGGTTGCGGGGATTCATGCATCGGTCCCAGAATCGATGAGCCTGAAAGCGACGTTTCCCCGGTTCCTCGACCTGGAGCATGAGTACGGAAGCCTCATCCGGGGGATGCTCGTACGACGGAAGAAGTTCGCCGAGTTTTTGAAACACCGAAAAGGGCCGGAGCGGACCATGTTCGTGACCATGAAAGACGGAATGGGTGAACTCATCGAGGCCCTCCGCGATCGGTTGGATCCCGGATCGATCCGTCTAGAGAAAGGGGCAATCGCCCTGGGCAGGGAGAGCCGAAAGGAATCGCCTTCTTACCGGCTTAGGCTTGAAGGGGATGAGACACTGGGAGCCGATGTCGTGGTCCTCGCGACCCCGTCCTTTGTCAGCGGCGACCTCATCGTAGACCTTGACAGACCGCTCAGAGACCTTCTCTATGCGATTCCCTATGTCTCGTCTGCCATCGTTCATCTCGCATACCCACGATCCGAAATCCGCCATCCTCTGGACGGTTTTGGGTTTGTCGTACCGCGAACTGAAAAACGGAACATCATGGCATCGACCTGGACCTCGGTTAAATTTGCCAACCGGGCTCCCGACGGCCAGGTGCTTCTGCGAGTCTTTATGGGTGGGGCAAAAAACGAAAGGGCCCTCTGCCTCCGTGATGATGAGATGGTCGCCACGAGTCGGAAGGAACTCGAGGACATCATGGGCATAAAGGCGGCTCCCCACTTTACAAGAGTCTACCGGTGGGAAAAATCCATGCCCCAGTACAGGCTGGGTCACCTGGAGCGAGTAGCAGAGATCGAGGAGAGGGTTTCACAGCATCCGGGGATGTTTCTGATCGGATGTGCCTATCGAGGGGTGGGCATCAGCGACTGCATCCACGAAGGGGAGTTGGTGGCGGATAGGGTTATGGAGTATCTCAACAGTCGTCCCTCGGAGTCAGGAACCAGAGAACACCTCGATCAGAAAACACCCCGGAATAAGTATTGAGGAGCTTATTCACTTCTTGCCACTGACACGTCAACGCTGTCTTTACAAAAACTCTATTTATCGACAGCCACTCGCCCGGTGAATCGTGTTACCCCGGGGTCTAATCCGTAATTGTAGTGGGCAATCCTCATCATGGTCGGATCCTAGAGGGAGTCCAGCAACCCTTTACGACTCATTTGGCTTGGCCTGTAGCAGCAGGGTCCCGTTACTTGCCCAGTTACTTGGCCAAATCGCTCAACTTGGGCTCGATGACTTTTCCGTCGTCCAGTATCTGCTTGCCATCCAACCAAACCGGGGAGTTCAAGCAGATGCCGTCACCATGAGATACTGCGTCTCCCAGACCGCCTTCAAATAAGGCAGCTTGATCGCCGATCATCCAAAATTCTAATGGAAGGAGAATCTCTCGCCAAAGCCTTTGCATTTGTTTCATTCTACGAGTTCAAAGAAAAGAGGGGATACCTTGTCACTCGCATCGAACGACCAAGCCTTAGAACGGGTCAAAAACTTCGTTCGGAGAGCGAAAGGGCATTTTTCAGTGGCAACAAATTAGTATATTCCCGCTCAATCGCGGTTTTCCATTCCTTGTTTTTTCCTTTTCCACCATTTTTGGAGAAAGGGTCGAAAAAGTGAGAGGAGGGTAATGATCAAGCAGACGAGGACGATGGGTCTTTCATATATGAAACTGAGACTCCCGCCATACATTATGAGGGTCTGACGAAAGGACTTTTCAGTCAAAGAGCCTAATACAAAACCAAGGGCGATGGGGCCAAGGGGGAAACCAAATTTCTGGCAGAAGTATCCGAACAGAACAAAAAAGAAGAAGAGCCATATCTGGAATATGCTTGAATAAATACTGTAGATACTGACCGTGCAAAAAATGATGATCAGGGGAATGAGGATGTTTTTCGGGATGAGAATCACTCTTGCAAAAAAGCGGATGCCCAATATTCCAAGTCCAACCATAAAGACATTTGCTACAATGAGGCCCATGAAAAGGGAATAGGCAACGTGTTGGTGTTCAACAAAGAGCTTTGGGCCCGGGTATAGACCCTGGATAATGAGGGCCCCCAAAAGAATAGCAGCAACGGGAGAGCCAGGGATTCCCAAAGTGAGCAGAGGCACCAAGGCCCCTCCCGTTACAGCATTGTTTGCAGTCTCGGAAGCCACAATACCGTCTGGGATGCCGGTGCCAAACTTTTCAGGATGTTTCGATCTCCGCTTTGCCTCACCATAGCTGATAAAACTGGCTATGGCAGCACCGATCCCAGGGATAATACCGACGATTGTCCCGATGATGGCAGACCAAATGAAATTGCGGCTCTGATTCTTGAGTTCTGTAGCGGACGGCAATTCAACGGAAACCCTTTTGGTGACACTGATCCCTTCCTTCTTCTTCAACTGCTCCGTGAGACGAAGCACCTCCGAACCCGCATAGATGCCCACCAGAATAGTGACCAAACCCACACCCATTAATAAGTCGACATTCCCAAATGTAAATCGTTCAATTCCAGTGAGGGGCTCCTGTCCGACAGTGGCGAAAAGCAGTCCAAAGGTTGAAGCAATCAACCCCTTCAGGAGAGACCCTCCCGCAATGGATGCGACCATGGTGAGACCGAACAGACACAATATAAACAGTTCAGGGGGCCCGAATTTCAGCGCCCATTTGGCCACCAGGGGCCCAAAAAAGAGCAGGACGAACGCGCTGAACAATCCTCCTATGCCCGAGGAGATGACGCCAAAGGCGAGAGCGTTTCCCGCCCTCCCCTGCTGCGCCATTGGATAAGCGTCGAACAGCGTTGCTGCCGCTGAGGGGGTCCCTGGCGTATGGATCAATGTCGCTGATATGGACCCTCCGTAGGTAGCCCCACAAAAAACGCCCAATAAAAGGGTTATGCCTGTCACAGGATCTAATTTGAAGGTTATGGGCATCACGGCAGCAATAGCCGTGACTGCACCCAGGCCGGGAACGACTCCAATGATGATCCCTAAAGTGACCCCTGCGATAATGGATATCAAGTTTTGCCATTGTATTATGGTCAGGATCGCATCCAAATAAACTTCCATGAGAGATCCCCAGTAAAATGACTCAAGGTAACATGATGTTTAACAATAGAACGAAGAAGACGTAAATTGACCCGATGGCAACAAAAGAAGACAAAAAAACCCAGTGATATTTCCGCGATCCCAGAGCAATCATAAGAAGGATAGCAAACGCGCCGGACGTAATGACAAACCCCATTCCCGGTCTGACAAAAAAATCGCTGATGCGGGGCATGAGAAAGATATAGAGGAGAAAGCAAAGGTAGGTTAGAAAGACTCGTCCGATATCGCGCCACGTCCATGGGATTCTTTTCAAAGAATCCACGAATTGACCTCTAATGATGAGAAAAATAGCGAGTACGCCTAATGTGACCAGAACAACCCTCGGATAGAAAGCAGGTGTGACGAAAACAGACTCTCCATAAGTCAAGACATCATGTTTTGGAAAGGTATAGGTTTGATAGAAACCAAACATGGCAATCGCCAGAAAAAACAGGCCGATCACCCTGTCTGCATTTTGAATTTTCATTGTGAATGAGGACCTTCCCGTGACAAGAGTTTGGAAGGGTGAGCGGACTCACCCTCCAAATAAAAAGCTACGCTATTTGGTCTACTTCTTTTTCGCCTCTTTTTCTGCTTTGGCCAATTCCTTGACGATGGTTGAGAATCTCATGTAGGTCTCTTGCCATTCTGCCCATATCTCTTCCCGACCGGAAAAGGCCGGTTCCATGCCAAGTTTGTTCATGAGATTCTTTCCAAAAGTCGGATCCGTGATTATTTTCTTCAGAGCACTTTCTAGGACACGAATGCGGTCGATGGGCGTTCCCTTGGGAGCGACAAATCCGGTGCGTGCCCCCATAATATAGGGTCTCCCGTTCTCTAGTGCAGTGGGAAGATCAGGGATCCGCACAGATCTCTTTTTCTCAAATAGTTCCAACAGTTTTAGCCTTTCTGGATTCCGTAGAACAAAGCCGACATGCATTGCAGCCGCATCGACGTCGCCACTCATCACGGCCTTCGCCGACTTCCCGCCACCTGCAAAAGGGACAACCGTTACCTTGATCCCTGAATCAACAATGAATTTCCTCAGGGCCATGCCAACGGGACCGCGCGCGACATGGAGGCCGATTTTGTATTTCCCTGGATTCTGTTTGGCATCCGCGATAAAGTCATCCAGGGTATTCCAGGGAGCGTTTTTTCCGACGCCAATACCACCAGGATTTTTATAATAACCGGCGATTGCCTCAAAGTCCTCCATTTTGTAGGGAGGTTTGGGCTCATAGAGGTGGACGGTGACCATCGGGCCCAGCGCGGCTAGTCCGATGGTATATCCGTCCGGTTTTGCCTTTGCCATGGCATTTTGACCGATTTGGCCCTGTCCACCCGGCTTGATCTCCACGATCCAGGGCTGCCCGAGCTCTTGTTTCATAGGATCGGCCAACATCCGCAGGGCCAAATCCACATTGGTTCCCGCTCCCCACTGGCAAATCACCTTCACGGGCCTCGAAGGGTATCTATTCTGTGAAAGGGCAACACCCATGGTCCCAACGATGGTTAGCGCGCTCACGACAAAAAGCATGAAAGACGTTTTTTTCCATGTAGCCATAACCATTACCTCCTTTCAATTTTTGCTAATGCGTTCGATTTATCCCCCTATCACTTTCCTTTAGATTCAAATGAAACGCTTTGGTCAAAAGTCCATTGTGGAACCATTATCTATCACAATGGCTCGTTTCTACCTGGTGTGGGAAACCATACCCCTGCCGAATAATCCATAAGGCCCGGAAATAAGGGGAGCGGTCCTCCTGCGTCTTCAACCGCCTTCTCATACATCTCCTTGACAATCTCAGGATGATCAGGGGCTATGTTT
>CAYGBW010000157.1:0-26525 GCA_964348185.1 uncultured Thermodesulfobacteriota bacterium
GTGAGCCTCATCGCGGTTTAGGAAGGGAGAGGGGAAGGGTCTTTTTTCTGCTATCCCTTTGTCACAGCCGAAAGGTCCGGGAACTCCAGGACAAAGGCCTTGACAAAAAGCCCTGAAAGCATAAAATGGGGTATTGCTTTTGCGAGGTCCAAATGGATCCATTGCTAGAGGTTAAAAAGGTTCGGAAGTATTTCGGGGGTATCCATGCGGTGGCGGACTGTTCCCTCGCGGTCAGAAAGGAGTCCATCACCGGACTCATCGGCCCCAACGGAGCCGGGAAGACAACGCTTTTTAACGTGATCACCGGTTTTTACAGGCCCGAGGGGGGTAAGATCCTGTTCAACGGGAGCCGGGTCGATGGGCTTCCCCCCCATCAGATCGCCCGAAAGGCCCTCTGCCGCACCTTTCAGATTCCTCGTGAACTCAAGGAATTAACCGTTCTGGAGAATCTGATGCTGGTGCCTGAAAATCAGATCGGCGAGAAGATCTGGAACACGTGGTTTTTCCCGGGTCGGGTGAGACACCAGGAAAGAGAGATCAGAAGAAAGGCCGAAGAGGTTCTCGAGTTCGTCGAGCTGATCCAACTGAAAAACGAGTACGCCAAGAATCTCTCAACCGGACAGAAGAAGCTGTTGGAGCTGGCCCGCACCCTGATGGCGGATCCGGAGATGATTCTCCTCGATGAACCCGGGGCGGGTGTGAATCGTTCCCTCATGAAAAAGCTCGTCGACAATATCCATACCCTTCGATCCCAGGGAAAGACCTTCCTCGTCATCGAACATGACATGAATCTGATCACCGATCTCTGTGAGAGGGTCATCGTCATGAGCAAGGGGAAAGAGCTGACTGAGGGTACCTTTGAAGAGATCAAAAGAGACGTTCGCGTGATCGAAGCCTATCTCGGGGGGCGGGTGTGAGTATCCTCACGGCTGAGGACATCTATTCGGGGTATGGGGAGACCGAGATTCTTCACGGGGTTTCCGTCGAGGTTGCTCCCGGGGCGATCGCAACCATCATCGGCCCCAACGGCTCGGGGAAGTCCACCCTGATGAAGACGATTTTTGGTCTTCTAACGCCCACCAGGGGACAGGTGACCCTGGAGGGTGAGAAGATCACCGGCCTTCGACCGGACCGAATCGTGAGAAAAGGCATGTGCTATGTTCCTCAATCTGACAACGTCTTTCCTTCCCTGACGGTTCTTGAGAATCTGGAGATGGGGGCTTTTATCCGGGACGATGACTATTCCGAGAGCCTCGGGGATGTTTTCAACCGATTCCCTGTCCTGGAGGAGAGGAAGCGTCAGCGAGCCGGGTCTCTCAGTGGCGGGGAACAGCAGATGTTGGCCATGGGCAAGGCCCTGATGCTGAACCCCAAGGTGCTTTTGCTGGATGAGCCGTCAGCAGGGCTGGCCCCCCGGATGGTGGGAGAGATTATGCAAAAGATCCTGGAAATCAAGGAGTCCGGTGTGGCCATCCTGATGGTGGAGCAGAACGCCAAAGAGGCCTTGAAGCTGTCAGATCGCGGGTATGTTCTGGCCACGGGAAAGAAGCGATTTGAGGATTCAGGGCAAGGGGTTCTCGACAATCCCGATGTGGGGAGGCTCTACCTGGGCGACTAGTATGGAACTGTTTGGACACCTTCCTCAATTGATTGTCTACGGGCTCATCTCGGGAAGTATCATCACCCTGGGAGCGATTGGCCTCTCTCTCACGTACGGGATCCTGAATTTTGCCAATTTCGCCCATGGCGATGTAATGGCCCTGGGCGCCTTCCTGGCCCTGGTGTTTCTTGGGCTGACAAAGAGCCTGGGGGTCCCGACCTTTTCCTTTGGGCCTCTCTCTTTTGGCCTCCCCATGGTCATCGCTCTCGTCTGTTCCATGGCGTTGACGGCGGTGGCCGCCATTCTCATCGACAGGACTCTGTACAGGCGATTTCGGGAGGCGGGTTCCATCGTTCTCCTCATCGCTTCGGTGGGGGTGGCCTTTGTTTTGAGGAACGCCATGCAGTTCATCTGGAGTCCCCTTCCGAGTTACTATATCAAGGAGATTCAGATTTCGAAACGGTATTTCGGGATTCGGATCAAACCGGACGAGGTCTTTATCATCCTCTTTACTGCAACAGCGGTCTATCTGCTTCATCTCTTTCTCACTAGGACCAAGATGGGAAAGGCCATGCGGGCCACCTCGGACAATGTGGAACTGGCCAAGGTGACCGGTATCGATACCGAACGGGTGGTCCTCTGGACGTGGGGAATCGGGGCAGCCCTGGCCGCATCAGGGGGCGTGTTGGCAGGGATCGAGGACAAGTTCATCACGCCCGAGCTGGGCTGGCAGCTTCTCCTTTACATCTTCGCAGCGGTCATCCTCGGTGGGATCGGAAGCCCTTACGGAGCCCTGCTGGGAGGGACGGTCATTGGTCTCTCCACAGAAATCTCAACGGGATTTATTGACACCGCCTATAAGCCGGCCGTGGCCTTCGTGATCATGGTGATCATGCTCTTGTTCAGACCAACGGGGTTGATTCGGAGCAAATAGGTGGAAACCCTGGTCGGATACCTCAACTACTTCATCTTTTTTGCCATTCAGGGGGGAATCTTTGCCATCCTGTCCTTGGGCCTCAATATCCAGTGGGGCTATACCGGGCTCTTTAATATTGGGATTGCCGGGTTTTATGCAGTTGGGGCTTACACCTCGGCCCTTCTCTCTGGACCTCCCCCCCTCGATCTGGATTGGAGACTGGTGGGGGGGTATGAGCTTCCCTTTGCCGTGGGCCTGCTTGGCGCCATGGGGGTTTCCGGGGTTCTCGCCTTTCTCATTGGTATCCCTACCCTCAGGTTGAAAGAGGACTACCTGGCGATCGCCACGATCGGAATCGCTGAGGTGATCCGACTGATTCTGAAAAACGAGTCATGGCTCACCAACAGCGTCATGGGGTTAAAAAACCTTCCCTCTCCCCTCCAGGGCCCGATTCAAAACAGGATTTCAGCGTTTCTCGCCTCTCACCCCAGTTTTCCAGGGTGGGTCAATGAGCTGATCTCCAATGGGTAC
The DNA here is from genome assembly GCA_964348185.1 of uncultured Thermodesulfobacteriota bacterium. Taxonomy (GTDB): domain Bacteria; phylum Desulfobacterota; class BSN033; order WVXP01; family WVXP01; genus CAYGBW01. The sequence continues at coordinate 3,048 of CAYGBW010000157.1, forward strand.
AATTGGTTTTACCTGTCTATCGTCCTTCTTCTCATCGCGGTTCTGTATCTTGCCAGTGAGAGAATCATCCGGTCCCCCTGGGGGCGGGTCCTCCGGGCGATCCGGGAGGACGAGGCTGTGGCCGCTGTGTCGGGAAAGGACGTTTTCTGGTTCAAGATGCAGTCGCTGGTGCTGGGAGCCATGATGATGGGGCTCGCCGGAGGCCTCTATGCGCACTTTGCAAAGTTCATCGATGCCATGACCTTTGAACCCATGTTCGGAACCTTTATCATCTGGGTCATGCTGATTGCCGGAGGGAGCGGGAACAGTAAAGGGGCGATTCTGGGGGCTTTTGTAGTCTGGGCCATCTGGGCGGGCACGGATTTTTTCACGGGCTATACTGAGATGGCCGGGTACCGGGAGGGAGCGCTCCGGGTTCTCCTCATCGGCGTGCTTCTCGAGGTGATCCTTCTGATGCGGCCCCAGGGGATTCTGGGGGAGGAGAAGGTTGTTTCCAAGATGTATGAGGAATAGGGGTTCCCCAGAGGGAGAATCCCGGGGGACGGGTTCATTTTCCCATTTGCCAGATTTAGGATCTTCGCCTTTAGGCGAAACGCTTTGGCCTGTTTTGCATTTTGAATATCGAATGTCGAACAAGGAATTTCGAACCGTAGAAGTTCTTAGAGGAATAAGGGAACGTTTCTCACTTCGATATCCTGCAGTTCCTTGTTCACCGGTTCAAATTAAAAGGCTTTCAGTCTTAACAAAAATCTACCGACTTCAGCAAATCGTGGTTTAACAAAAAGACCCACCCAGGAGGGGTGGGTCTTTTCTTTTCCCCTTTTTGACGCTTTACATGGGAACGGTATAGACCGATACGGTCTCGCCTTTCCTCACCAGCCAGATCTCAATGGCCGCCTCTCTCACATCTCCGTTATCGTCAAAGGTAATGGGCCCTGACACCCCTTGGTAGTTCACGTCTCTGCCCTTTGAGAGCAGATCGAAGGCCTTGGCAAACTCATTGTATTTGATCTCGAACCCGCGGCCTTGGGCGACCTTTCTCATATTGTCCCGAATCGCCAGGCCCTGCCGTCTTTGGGGCGCCGTGGGAAACCCGGCGCCAGCCTTGGCAATGGCCAGGGCGATCAGGGCGGTGGCGTCATAGGCCTGCATTCGGAAGGGGATGGTCACGGCTTCTTTGATATAATCATCGTTATGGCCTTGGCGCGCCAGAAAGGCCTTGTAGTCGTTTTCAAACAGGGCCGCCTCGCCCACTTCCAGGGGACCTGGCGCCGTGCCCAGGGAACCATCGATGTAGTCTTTCGCAGGGCCTCCTGAAACCGCATCCCCCTTCATGCCGTCGGGGAAGATGTAATCTCCCTCATAGCCCGCTTCAACAGCCTCCACCAGTTGCTTGTTTCCGTCGACCGGGTAGGCGATCACGTTGAGCACGTCGGGATTCCTCCTGATGGCCTCCTCGACCTCGCCGCGGTAGGAGGGTTTTCCCTCTTCATAGGCGACCCCAGCCACAACGGTCCCACCCCGCTTCTGAAAAGCCAGGGTAAAGGCTCTTGCCAGGCCTCTTCCATACGCATTGTTGATGAAGAGGACCGCTGCCGTCTTGTACCCCTGGTTGGCAGCGACGTCTGCTTGAACGACGCCCTGGAGGGCGTCCGATGGGCAGGTTCTGAAAACAAGGCCGTCGTCCTTGAGGTCAGTCAGTTGGGGAGAGGTCGAGGCCGGAGAGATTAGAACCACCCCGTTGGGAATGGTGACGCTCGATGAGGCAACGGTCACGCCACTCGATAGGGCCCCCACAACTGCGGGAACCTTGTCGATTTCAACCAGTTTGGTCACAGCGTCGCGCCCCACAGCCGGAGCGGTTGCCGTATCCCGGGTGACGATCTCGACCATTCTTCCGAAAATGCCGCCAGCCCCATTGATCTGAGCAGCCGCGAGCTTTGCCCCGTAGTCAATGGGAGGGCCAAACGGGGCCAGAGCCCCTGTCTGGGCTGTCAGGGAGCCGATCTTGATGGTCTCGGCAGCCCACCCCGCCGAGGACAACAGGAAAACAAGTGCTAAAACGAGAACAATCTTCTTCATCGCAATCCCCCTTTCAAAAATACAATAGACTTGGTTCAACGATCTGCGTAAGCTCCAGCCTCCTGTGGATGCTACCACCTCCTTTCTGCATGGTCTTGAGTTTTCACGGTTCCTCTGAAGACGCCATTGAGAGTATGAAACGCTTCAATATAGCAGAGTTTTACTTTTTTTGTCAATGAAAATCCCGATTCGTGATGAGAAATCTGATCACAGTTTTTTCCCCCTCCTGGCAGAGATGTAGGATTGAGGGATCAACCAAGAACCCGTCGATTTCTCACTGGGGAATTCTGCTCTGCCATCGCGAGGGGGAAAGTCCCCCTCTTGGCCCGATCGCGGGGAGGTTTTCGGAGACAGTCGGGAGTTTCCTGAGTTTTTGGCTTCCCCGTATCGGGCTGTGACCCAAATCCCTTCGAGCGGGTGGGGATAAACCCCACCCCTACGATTGTCTGCACTGGGCTATGTAGGGGCGGGGTTTATCCCGCCCGGATGGCCAGTTTCGCGCACGAATTCGCACGCAAACACTCAATCGCCCGAAGGGAGCTTTAGATTCATCAAAAAACCTTTGGGAAATGGGAAAAGGTGTTTGGACACTTCACCAATCTGATATTCAAACTAAATTCAATCACTCACATAATCCCATATCCTCTGAGGAAGCTCTCCGAGTTCGTCGGTTGCTTTGGTTCGATTTTCTGGTATACTTGCATGTTCCGTCTGGGTGGTTCGTTGCCCCATTCGAATTTGATGGTCTGCCGGGGGTCAGCCAGCAGCGTTCAAGAACCTGGACCGTCAGGAAAGGATTTTGAAATACGAAAACAGGGGGATATCGTGAAAAAGGGGTTTACCATTGCCAAGGCCAAAAGAATCGAAGAACTTCCTCCCTATCTGTTCGCCGAGATCGATCGGAAAAAGAAGGAGATGGCAAAAAAGGGGGTCGATGTCATCGACCTGGGAATCGGAGACCCTGATCTACCCACGCCCTCCCGTGTGGTTGAAGCGATGCAATGGGCAATCGGAGACCCCTCCACCCATCGCTATCCCTCCTATCGGGGAATGCCAGAATTCAGGGAGTCGGTGGCGCGGTGGTACCGGAGGCGCTTTGGAGTTGAGCTCGATCCCGACGAGGAGGTGCTCGCCCTCATCGGATCCAAGGAGGGGATCGCCCATATCCCGCTGGCTTTTGTGGACCCTGGCGATGGAGTGCTGGTTCCCAGCCCGGGGTACCCGGTCTATCGGGTGGCCACCCTTTTTGCGGGGGGCGTTCCCCACGTCATGCCCCTCCTGAAGAAGAACAGATTCCTCCCTGATTTTTCAGAGATTCCGCCTGATCGATGCGAAAAGGCCAAACTCCTTTTCATCAATTACCCGAATAACCCCACGGGTGCTGTGGCAGATCGGGAATTCTTTGAAAAGGTCGTCGCGTTTGCGTGGGAACACAACATCATCGTCTGTCACGACGCCGCCTACACAGAGATCGCCTACGAAGGGTATCGGCCGCCGAGTTTTCTCCAGGTGGAGGGAGCGAGAGAAGTGGGCGTGGAGTTTCACTCCCTTTCCAAGACCTGTAACATGACAGGCTGGCGGGTCGGGTTTGTCGTGGGCAATGGGGAGGTCATCGGGGGACTGGGAAAAATCAAGACCAACGTGGATTCGGGGGTCTTTGAGGCGGTTCAGCGCGCAGGGATCAAGGCCCTGGAATCCTGCGATGACGAAGAGAAGCAGATTCTGGACATCTATCAACGGCGACGGGACCTGATGGTGGAGGCCCTCTCTCAGGCTGGTCTTCAGTTAGAGAAGCCCAGGGCGACCTTTTATCTCTGGATCGAGGTCCCTGGAGGGTATTCCTCGGCCGATTTTACGACCCTCCTGCTCGAAAAGGCTGGGGTCGTTGCCACCCCGGGAAATGGGTTTGGCCAGTGGGGGGAGGGATATGTCCGCATGTCCCTGACCGCCAGTGAAGACCGGCTACACGAGGCAGCCACACGCCTCAGGGGGCTGAAATTCAGGTAAAAACAGGAGTCAGGAGCCAGAAGTCACAAATCAGGGATGAGGAGTCAGGAGTCAGAATGTTGAGAGGAGAAGCGATCACGGCTTCTCATCGGATCTCTTGAGGAGTGCCTCGATTAACCGTAGCGTACTCTCGTCGTCCCATTGTCTGGGGCCGACCGCCTTTCCAATCATCTTTCCCGACTTGTCAATCAAATAGGTCACCGGGATGAGTCGAACCCGGAACCACTCCATAATATGCCCCCGGGGATCATGAAGAACCGTGAAGGTGTAATTGTGCTTTTCCCTAAATGCCTTGACGATCTCGATTTCAGCCATGTCCACTGAAACCGCCAAGATCATGAATTCCCGCCCCGCGAAATGGCGATGGAGCCTCTCCATGGACGGCATCTCCTGTCGGCAGGGCGCACACCAGGTTGCCCAGATATTTAGGCAAACGATTTTCCCCCGAAGATCACCGAGCCGAATCTCGTGACCCGTCAGATCTGAGAGCACAAAGTCATGGGCCACTCTCGGCCTTTGAAGAAAGGTGATGTGAGCCTTTTCGAATAGATCGGGGAGCGTCTCGCCGTGAGACGGAGAAAAAGGCCCCAGAAGGACGATGAACAGGAGAAAGGCCGGCAGACTCCTTCGATCCAAAGGGGTCATCAAACGGGCTCCTTGGCACTCACTCGGGGTGCCACCCACCACGGTGTCTCCGGGCCTCCCCCCTCCTTTAGCGCTCTGTCGCAGGCCTCCCAAAAAGCCGTGCGAGCGAAGAGGACGACCCCCCGGGAATATCGGCCAATTTCAACGATCTTCTCCAGGGATGCCTCTGCCTCTCCTGCCCCTAAGGCTTTCTTCATGAGGAGGAGGGAGGGAATGAGAAGGGCACTCACGAAGGGGATACCCCGTTTTCGGCAGACCTTCACGCCCTCTCCATCATCAATCAGGATACCATCTGATCCGAGTTGAAAGAAGAGGAGGATCACCTCTCTTTCTCCCCCCTTTAGAACCCCCAGGGACAGGTCTGAATCTTCTCGGACCGGGTTTACAGAGAGCCGCCCTTCCTGTTGGAGCCCCATGATCTCATCTGAACCGGGATATCCCGTGTGGACGCACTCCTGATAGACCAAAGGGGGGACGGTCACGTGGAAGACCCGAAGAAAGGGGCTGATAATCGAGGATTTTGCCAGATAGATGAGTGAAGAGGTGTCTGCCACAAGGGAGTTTCCGTGAAAGGGGACGGGTGCCATGATGGTATCTTATCCCTTTTGTTGGTCTCGGGCAATGGATTTGTTGCCATGGATCCGGCCATTGGGGATTCTGCCCTTGACATGTACTCACTTTATGAGTATTCAATAAGAGAATATTCCCTGATTGAAATACTTGATGAAGCTCCCCTTCGAATATGCCATTTTAGGCGCCTTGATGAACCGTCCCATGCACGGGTATGACATGCACAGGTTTTTGTCCTCTGCCCTTAGAGGGGTGTGGTATGTGGGAATGAGTAACATGTATGGGATGCTCAAGAGACTCGAGTCTGACGGCCACGTCTGGTCGAGCATGGAGGCTCCCGGGAATCGACCCGCCCGAAGGGTTTTCGGGATCACCGAGCGGGGAAAGGAGTTTTTCAGAGACTGGGTTTCAAAGCCGGTCAGCAATATCCGAGACATGAGGGTCGAGTTCATGGCCAAGCTCTATTTTCTCAAAGGCCTTGGGCTCTCCGGGGGTGAGGAGCTCGTTGAAAAGCAGAAGACCGTTTGTCAGAGGATCCTGGAATCCACTGACCAATCAGCCGCAGAAGGATCGGAGTTCACTCGACTCTTGTCGGATTTCAGAGGCTATCAAATCCGGTCCATCCTGTCCTGGCTTGAAGAGTGTTACCGCTTTTTGGAGAAATCGGGAGACACCGTCTGAAGGGAACAGAAAGAGGAGGCTTTTGATCGTGGGTCAGCGAAACCACTGGGCTTTGACCGTTGGGTTGTCTTTTCTTGGTTTCTCTCTCATTTGGGATGGTTCCTCAGGGGAGGTCGTCTCATCTGAAAAAAGGGCTCTCGAAGCCTTTGTTGGCTCTGCGTCAAAACCGCCGACCCTCGAGGCGGCCAGACGCTTTGAAGGGGAAACCGGCATTCGGGTCAATCTCCATTTTGGGGGGTCGGGGAAAGTGCTCTCCGAGATGAAACTCTCAGAAAGGGGTGATCTCTATTTCCCAGGCTCTTCCGATTTCATGGAGCTTGCCAAGAGAGAAAACCTGGTCTTAAGGGAGACCGAGGAGGTTGTTGCCTATCTCGTTCCAGCCATCAATGTCCCCAGGGGAAACCCTAAAGGGATTCGTTCCCTGGACGATCTTGCCAGACCAGGGGTCAAAATCGGTATAGCACGGCCAGACACGGTGTGTGTAGGGCTTTATGCTGTCGAGATTCTGGAAAAAAATGGACTCGCCCAGAGGGTAAAGGAGAACATCAGGACCCACGCAGCCTCCTGTGCGAAAACAGCCCAGTTGGTTTCCCTGGGCCTGGTTGACGCCGTTATTGGATGGCGGGTGTTTACCTACTGGAACCCTGACAGAATCGAGACCATTCTGCTTGGGCCCGATCAAATCCCCCGAATCGGGTACATACCCATTGCGATTAGTTCCTTTAGCAAAAATAGGGAGGGGGCTCAGGCATTCATTGACTTCTTACTGAGCGACCCGGGAAGGGCCATCTACAGGAAGTGGAACTATCTCGTCACAGAAGAGGAAGCGAGAAGGTTCGTGGGTCCGGAAAGTCCGGTGGGAGGGACATGGGAGCTGCCGCAAAGCTGGAAATGAAGCGCTGGTTTTCCTATGTATTGTTTGTATCCACAGGGTCGGCTGTCACCATGGTGCTGGTGATCGTTGCGTCCCAGTTTTTCTATACCGGTCCCATTAAACCCCTGCTAGCCTTCTTGGAGAAGGATGTCCAGTCTGCAATCCTTCTCAGTCTCTTCACAGCCTCTGTGGCGGCCACCATCGGCCTGATTCTGGCCATACCGTCGGCCTATTTCCTCGCACGATACCAGACCTGGGCCAAGAATATCATCGACGGCATCCTCGATGTCCCGGTTATCCTGTCGCCCATCGCCCTTGGGACAGCACTCTTGCTCTTTTTCAGAACCCAGCCAGGTCGATGGATTGAGACCCATATGATTCAGTTTGTTTTCGAGATTCCGGGCATCATTCTCGCTCAGTTCTTTCTCGCGTTTGCCCTGTCTGTTCGGGTCCTGAAGACGAGCTTTGAGTCGGTTGACGTCCGCCTTGAGCAGGTGGCCCGGTTTCTAGGTTGCAGCCAGTGGCAGGCGTTTTCAGGGGTGACCCTCCCGATGGCACGGGAAGGGTTGATTGCCGCTTTCGTCCTTTCCTGGGCAAGGGCGGTGGGTGACTTTGGAGCCAGCGTCACCATTGCCGGAGCCGTCAAAGGTAAGACAGAAACGATTCCCGTCAGCATCTACCTGAACCTTGCCTCGGTGGATATTGAAAAGGCAGTGGCCCTGATGATTATGATTGTGGCGTTGGCGGCGGTTGTCCTCATATCTATTCGCACGATCGCGCGAAAAAGCAGATAGGCAGAGGGTGCGATGATTTCTGTTCGAAATCTAACCGCCCGTTTTGGGAACTTTGCATTGAAAGACATCAACCTGGAGATCGAGGAGGGGGGATTCTTCCTCCTTCTCGGCCCCACCGGAGCTGGAAAGTCCCTGCTCCTCGAGACGATTCTTGGGATCAGGCCTCCGGACAGGGGAGAAATCCTCTTGGACGGTCGGAATGTCACCCATCTGCCCCCTGAAGACCGCCGCATTGCCTATGTGCCTCAGGATCTGGGTCTGTTTCCCCATCTCAGCCCCAAAGAAAACATCCTCTTCGGAACCCGAATCCGCAAGATCGATGGGAAGACGGTGAAGCGGAGACTGGACTATCTAACCCTCCACTTGGAATTGGAGCCCATCCTGGAGAGACCCGACATCTCAACGCTGAGTGGCGGAGAAAAGCAGCGGGTGGCTTTTGCCAGGGCTGTCATCACCAAACCGAAGGTTCTTTTCCTTGATGAGCCTTTCTCTGCCCTGGATGCTTATATCAGGCGCCGTGTACAATTCCAGCTCAAGAGGCTTCAAAAAGCTATCGATCTCACCGTCTTCCATGTGACCCATGATCAGGAAGAGGCCTTTCTCATGGCTGAACACATGGCCATCATGATCAACGGACGAATTGAGCAATCGGGTACGCCTGACGTGTGCTACAACACTCCGGCCAACGAAAAGGTTGCCAATTTCCTTCTCATGCAGAACATTTTCGATTCAGAGGTCGTCGCTGTTGATCGGGACAGAGGAACCTTGAGATGCAAGGTGGGATCGATTGTTTTTGACGTCGAATCTTCCAGATCTGCCCCGGTGGGAAAACCGCTGAAACTCGGGATCCGGCCAGAGGAGATCATCATCATCTCTCCAAACCGGCCTCTGAAGACATCGATTCAGAAGAACCTCTTCCAGGTAACCGTTGACTCGCTCTTTAATCTGGGGAGCCGAAAGATGGTGCGCCTGGTTTTCCCAAACGACCAGGGCCTTTCTGTCGATGCAACCTTCAGCTATCGAATGACGAGAAGCATCAAGGTCAAAGAGGGGGATGTGGTTTCCATCCACCTAAGACCCCGGAGTTTCTGCATCCTCTGAATCCTCAAACGTATCGGCCGCCGGGGCCTGCGTTTCCTCCCGATAAATGACTAGCCGATCACCGGGATGGATGGGGGCATTCAGATCGAGGCGGTTCCAGATGATGAGAGCCGGCAGGGGGACATGGAAGCGATCAGCGATGGCAGAGAGATTGTCTCCCCTTTTGACCACGTAGATCCGTTCCTTATGGGACGTCAACCAGCCATCCAGAACCCGTTGGTATTGGTCCTGAAACTCCCTGGAAGCCCCTTTGGGAATCAGAATCGTATGGCTTCCCTCGGCCAGGTAGTGGCCCCGGAGTTCAGGGTTCAAATCTTTGATCATCTTGAAATGGGTTTTGGCTGCGGCGGCAATAATCCAGATGGGGGTCTCCTGGGGACAGTCGACCTGGACGGAATCGAATTCCAGGGGCGGGTAGTAGTCCTCCTCGGCAAGGATGAACCCGTACCGGGGCGGATCAGATAGAATCAGCTTTACCGAAAGGATTCGAAAGACAAAACGCTGCGTTTCAAGGGGGAGGTAGAGCTCGTAATAGTCCTGGGTGCGCTGCTCCAGGATCTCCGCCCTGACCCCCGCTTCTCCCAGATTGAATGCGCCGGCAGCGAGGGTCCAGGATCCCAGCAGTTTGTGAAGGTCCCTGAAATATCGGATGGCCGCCCTGGTGGAGGTGAAAAGATTCCGCCTCTCATCGACGTATCCGTTGATCACAAGGCCGTACTTGCTCCCGGTGTCTTTCATGAACTGCCAGAACCCTATCGCCCCCTTCTTGGAGCCCGCGTGGGGTCGAAGGGCGCTCTCGGCAATCGCGACGAACTTGAGGTCGTCGGGCATGCCGTGCTCTTTCAGCATCTTTTCAATATGGGGGAGGTAGCGGCGGGACCGTTTTAGCCACAGAATCACCTGAGGCCGATCCCAGAGAGACAGGAGCAGTTCCTTCTCCAGCCTCTCCCGAACCTCTTGGCTCTCCAGGGGGACCCTTTCTCCACAAAACTCGAGAGGGCCTTGAATTCTCAGGGAGGAAATCAGAGAGGGGAAAGGAGACTGTGCGAGCGAGTTTGCAGGACTTGTGATCCCCAAAATAAGCCCGGCACTGAGGAGAAGCAAAACCTTGCCTTTCATGGGCATTCCTCCTTCCTAAGAAACTACCCCACTAAAGCGTACGTAATCAGCGGGGGGGGTCCAGAGGGCTAAACCGCTATATTTTACCGCAGAGTCGCCCGCCGTCGCTAAAGCTATGGCGCGGCAAGCAGAGGACGCGGTGAAAGAGGGGTTTTTTTGTTTGTCGGGAGATACCGACAAACAAAAAGCCCCTCAGCCTCTTCAAGGACACCCCCCTCCCCAGACAGACCCCAAAAAACTCCGTCTTGTTCGCTTCGAAAACGTTTTTCAGTACCGACTAATTATGTTATGGTTTCCCTGGGAGTCTGACAAGAGAGATGGCTCAGAAGAGGCCAAGATTTTTTTGTTGCCTTTCTTCTCACAAGCCATTACAATCGTACCATTTTTTAGGTATCCTATCATGATACATCTAAAGTATGGCACCTGGGAAGTCACTGGTCACAGGGGGAACGGGATTCATCGGAAGCCATTTGGTGGAGGCCCTCCTGGGCCAAGGAGATGAGGTACGTTGCCTTGTCCGAGAGGGGAGGCCTCGCCAATGGATCCGTGGACTCAACGTCGAGATCGTTCACGGGGATTGCACGGATTTTCAGTCCCTCAGGTCGGCTGTTGAGGGTGCGGATCAGATCTACCATGTGGCGGGTATAACGAAAGCATTACACCACAGCGCTTTCTACAATACAAATACGGGAGGGACGGAAAACCTAATTCGGGCTTGTGTTGAAAGAAATCCGAACCTTCAACGGTTTGTTTACCTTTCGAGTCAGGCAGCGGTTGGACCTTGCAGAGGAGGTGGACTGTCCGTTGAGACCGATCCGTGCTTGCCGGTTTCACATTATGGTTGGAGCAAACGCCACGGTGAGGAAGCTGTCCTCAAGGTCCGGGATCGATTTAGCGTCGTCATTCTCAGGGCTTGTGCAGTTTATGGTCCGAGGGATCAGGATTTTTTGCCCTTCTTTCGATCCATTGGAATGGGAATACAGATCGGCCTTTGGGGCATGGAACAGCGGCTCAGTCTCTGCTATGTGAGCGACCTGGTGTCCGCCCTTTTGGCGACGGGCAAAAACGAGATTTCCAGCGGTGAGATATTCTTTGTCTCAGACGGTCATGCGTATACCTGGCAGGATTTGGGCACGACAATCGCTGAAGCCCTGGGTGTTCGGACGATTCGGGTCAGATTGCCAGTCAGCGTCTTTCGTTGGTCTGCCGGTGTCGCTGATTGGATCTCGAGGCGATCCGGAAGGCCTCGTGTATTTGGCAGAGAGAGATATCAAGAACTGATTCAGCTTAACTGGAGCTGTGATTCTCGTAAAGCGATGTCTGAACTCGACCTTTCTGCGTCCTATGATTTGAAGCGGGGGATTGCCGCGACGGTGGAGTGGTATCGAGCACAAGGATGGTTAAAAAGATAGGGGATGGTAACCATGGATATTCTCGAGAAGTGTTTTGCATTCAATGGGGTTGAAGAGACAAAAGCCAGAGGTGCCTACTTCTTCTTTCGGCAGCTTGATTCTCCTCAAGGACCGGTGGTGACGCTGAATGGGAGACGGATGATCATGATCGGGTCCAACAACTATCTCGGGCTCACAACACATCCACGGATCAAGGAGGCAGCCATCGGCGCAATCGAGGAGTTTGGGAGTGGGTGTGCGGGATCGAGGTTTCTCAATGGCAACCTGGTGATTCACGATGAATTGGAAGAGAAGCTTGCCGCCTTTGTGCGCAAGGAGGCTGCTGTCGTATTTGCGACGGGTTATCAGGCGAATCTGGGAGGGATCTCTTCCTTGGTCGGTCGTAACGACCTTGTGGTAATTGATCAGTATGACCATGCAAGTATCATAGATGGAGCTCGCCTCTCTTTCGGCCGTCTGGTCAAATTTCGGCACAACGATATGAACGATCTGGAACGGATTCTTCGAAAAGAGGCTGGCCGAGGAAAGCTGATCATTGTTGACGGTGTGTTCAGCATGGAGGGGGATATCGTCAGGCTCCCCGAGGTGGTTCAGCTAGCCAGAAAGTATGGAGCTCGGATTTTTCTGGACGATGCTCATGCCATCGGCGTTCTTGGAAAGGACGGCAGGGGAACTGAAGAACATTTCGGGATAGAAGATGGGGCAGACCTGGTGATGGGAACCTTCAGTAAGTCTCTTGCGGCGGTAGGGGGTTTCGTTGCAGGCCCCAGAAAGGTGGTTGATTGGATCAAGCACCTCGGTCGTTCCCAGATTTTTAGTGCGAGTCTTCCTCCCGTTCTGGTGGCCGTGGTCAGCGCGTGTCTTGATGTGATCGCTGAGGAACCCCAGTTGCGGCAGAGTCTCTGGGATAACACTCGAAAAATGATGGAGGGGTTCAATGAGCTCGGTCTCGACACGGGGGTGAGTGAGACCCCGGTCATTCCTGTTATCGTTAGAGATTCTGAGAGGGTCTACGGCATGTGCCGGGCTCTTTCGGATCGTGGGGTTTTCGTGAACCCGGTGATCAGTCCCGCGGTTCCGCCGGGAAGAGAGCTTTTGCGAACCAGCTATATGGCCACTCACACGCAAGAGCATCTAGACACGGTCTTGGAGGCATTCGGAGAGGTTGCCAGAACCATCGGTCTAATCTAACGTGACAGCGGTCAAGGTTGGTCTGACCGGTGCCTTGAAGTTTCTCCACTATTCGAGGAAAACCAAAGACCTCCGGACCATGCTCCTGGGCGTAAAACATGGATACCAGGAGCGGGGCATGGAAGCACTCCTCGATCTGGAAACCTTCAGGCGGGGCTCAAAAGAGGGTTCGAACGGAGTGAGTTGTCCTGGGTTTTAGAGGATAATGTGCTCATGCGTCGGCAAATAGAGATGCTCGGGGGACGAATCGACAAAACCTATCGCCTCTATGAGGGGACGATATCGCCATCGGATCATTGACGGATTGTGGGGTGCAAGGGGTGATAGAGATGGATCATCAGAGGAGTATTCTCGGACTCGTCAAGAGACGGGTTGTTATTCTCGATGGGGCCATGGGGACGATGCTGATGGCCGAGGGTCTTACAGGCGGGGATTTGCCTGAGGCATGGAATCTCCAGAAACCCGAAACGGTCAAATCGATACACAGGCGCTACTTTGAGGCGGGTTCCGATGTGGTGCTGACAAACTCCTTTGGGGGGAATCGATCAAAGCTGGGGAAGAGGCGGAGAGGGGATGAGGTAATTCGGCTCAATACCGTGGCAGCGCAACTGGCAAAAGAGGCAAGCCCTCCCGACAGGTTTGTGGCAGGGGATATGGGGCCCTCTGGAGAAATGATCGAACCCCTCGGAAAGGTTACGGTTGACCAGCTGGAGGAGGTTTTTGGGGAACAGGCCCACGCCCTGGCCTCAGGAGGGGTCGATCTCATTGTTATTGAAACCATGTTCAGCCTCCAAGAGGCTCTGGCAGCGCTGAGAGGCGTTCGGAGCGCCAGTCAATGCCCCGTGTTTGTCTCCATGACCTATGAGCGGAAAGACCGAGGCTTCTTCACGGTGATGGGAGAAACGCCTGAGGTCTGTACGAAAACCCTGGAGCAGGAGGGAGCCGACGGCATTGGAGCCAACTGCACCCTTGGAAGTGGGGAGATGATTCCCCTGGCCAGAATCCTCAGAGACAGCACGAGCCTCCCCGTCATCGCGCAGCCCAATGCCGGAATGCCCCGATTCGAGGGCGGGAAAACCGTCTACGACCAGGCTGCGGAAGACTTCGCCGGGGATATTCAGTCGATGGTAGATGAAGGGGTGAACGTTGTGGGGGGGTGCTGTGGGACCACGTGGGAATTCATCTCAGCGATTCACAGGCGCCTTTCTCAGGGGTGACCTCCCTCCCGGGTCTGCCGGCCGACCCTCCAACCTGACGCCGAAGACCGCTAACCCCGGTATTCTCCGTAGAAATGGACAGGAGGGATATCCAACATCGTCCTGAGCCCAGGGGGAAGTTTCAAGGCCTGGGGGATCGAATTGACAACGACTGCAGCTGTGGCAATATCACCATGGATCCCTCCTTCAAAGACCAGTTTCACACGGGGGGTCCCCTCGATCTCGACGACATCCCTGGGGTTATCCTGCCCGAGGGTCATAACCATCTCCAGGGTGATGATTTCTCTTCCCTTCTTGAACCCCCTTCCCACCTGCCTCATCCCTTTGACATCTCCTGCAGGGACCTTGATATAGGGGCTCTCCACAGCCCTCTCGGCCAAGACAGGAGAAATCTCATCGTCCGTGTGGTCCAATTCCCAGCCGAATCCACCGGCAATCATGTGGATCGATTCGGTTAGCCCCACATGTCGAATCTGTTTCTGAGCCCGCCGCTGCTCAAACTCTCCTCTCTTCAGTCCCGCTCCAATCTTCCGCTGGAAAGGGAGTCTTCGAAACGAGGCATCTTGAACCCTGCGCACCCTGATTCCCGTTACATCCCTGCAGATCCCTGAAACCACAACAGGCAGATAGTCCATGGCAAAGCCAGGGTTGACACCGGTGCCGAGGATGGCCACGCCATTCCTTCTGGCCAGATCATCCAGCCTTTTCGAAAGATCCGGATGGGTAAGCCACGGATAGGCCAATTCCTCACAGGTCGATATGAGATACTTATGGGACTCCACAATCCCTTCAATCTGGTTGTAACACATGGCGATCGAGGAAAGGGTCGAGAGAATGACCAATCGAGCGTCTCCGTTGGAAAGAACCTCTCGGGGATTGGATGAAACCTTCACCCCGAGTCGTGTATCCAGCCCAACCAGGATTCCCAGGTCCTTTCCCACCTTCTCCGGATCAATGTCAACGGCTCCGACGATGTGGATTCCTCTCTTTTTCGTTAGGTCCCTCACAATCGCCTGGCCAATGGGACCGAGTCCATACTGAATCACCCCAATCGAATCCGCCATGTCCGTGTACCTTTCTTTGATTCCATCAGGAGTCAGGAGTCAGAATCGATTTGGAATCGCTGTCACGGAGCCTCCTCATTCTCTACCTCTTAGGCCATCAGTTCGGGGGTCCCCACCGGTTCACAGATTTCTCCCTTTCGAACGCCGTTGAAACCCTGGCAGACAGCATGGGGCATGAGCTTCCGATTTTTGGGTTTGACAATCTGCCGCATCGGGTGACATCGGCCATGAAGACCCTCAAAACTAGCACAGAGATCCGATCTTGTCAAACGGTCTGGGGCTCGGATATTCCAAAAGCGTGGGTTTCGGACAAAACGAGGGGAAGCAGCAAGGGAAAAGGACTCCGAGGGCTGGAGGGACTTCAGAAATCAAGAGAAAGAGAGAAAACAGGCTGGCAATTGGCACGCTCAGGAATTTCTGATGTAGGATTTGTATCGTTTTCGCAAATCCTCGTGCCACCGCTGCTCGAAGGCCTCAAGGCCGATGCCAAGACTCTCGGAGAGACACTCGGGAAGGTCCTGGTCCTCGCCCATGGCCCTGGTTATCTGACGCAAGGACTCCATCCCCCATGTCTTCACCAGGAACGCCACAGCATCGGAACAGAAAAAATAGGTCGGCAGAGAGTATTGACGGGCTTTATGATAGCCATTCAGGTCCGTCAAGGTGGGCAGACGCTGCCCTGAGAGAATGGTTTCCCCTTCCCTCCAGACCGCCTCAGGAGAATACGGCCCCATGGCGCTCACCGTGCCCAGAAACTCGGCTGTACCCTCGATAAACCAGAGAGCGCTTCGGTCATTGATAAAGCGTTTCATCACCTGATGCTGGAGAAAATGGACGTATTCGTGCCAGAGGACTCCCTTGATAAATCGAAGCGTGGGACGCGTGCCCCCAAATCGACTCGTCATGGCTTCAGCGGTCAGGACCTCCATAGTCCTACGCTCAGGCATGTATAGAGCCACCCCGACTCCGCCGCTCAGGCGTGGGACGAGTTTGATTTTCAATTGATTCTCATGGCTCACCCCCAACTTGGCGGGAAGGGTCTCCCTTGCCGTTTCCATTGCCTCGGTGATGGTTTTGGCCAGAGAGGTATCGGCTGGGGGATATATCATGAGGAAATGAGGCGTCTCCAGGTTTTCGGCAGCGACCACGGATGCGACGAGGAGAGACCACAGTGCCACAGTGGAGATGGTATGGATAAGGTATCGATTCACTCCGTTCTCCCGGGATTCAATCGGTGGGTGAAGAGGGGGCATCAATTCCCTGCCTGATACCCCCCTTATCGGCCAGTGTGCCTCCTAGGTTTAGCTTTTTTGGTGTTTCTTGACCCTCAAGGTGAAGGAGGGACAGTCTCCGATCTGAAAAACTCATGTCCCTCGGTTGATCCTTTTGTTCACCGCGCCCCAGGAAGGGGTGATGAGAAAGCTCTCCTCCATGTTTTCGACCATCGAGACAAACTTGTTCATGGGGACTGAAAACGTGAGAACGTCCTCGGGGACCCAGGGTCGCGCCGAGACGTCAAACATCCCAAGAACACCTCTCGGACGGTCCGAGTCCCTTTCGAGATAGGGATACTGCACAATCGAGGCGCAGCCGGCAGCAAAGGGGGCATAAACGCCATTCGGCTCGACCTCATCAAAGTTCGTCAGGGTAAAAAGACCGGATAAGACGTCGGGCCGTGCAAAGAAGATCACCACATCGGGATTTTCCGATGTCTCGAGAGCGTCCCACCTCTTGAAAACGATCAGCCTGCCAGGCGCCTTGAGTGGGGTTAGATTCTCCATGGCCTCTCGAACCAATTCGGGCGTTTTCTTATAACGCTCCCCTTCAACCTTTCCGGGAATCCCGCAGGAGAGGAAGTATTCGAAGTCTGGCATCACCTCCCTGGCAAAGCCGAGATACCTCTTTCCACCACCGCATCCGATCGAGTCAGCGTCAAAACAGAGGGGTTTCCCCTTTCGCGTCCCCGACAAATCGGAAATCACGCATCGATGGCCTGAAGGCGGTTCCACCCTCTCGACACCTTCCTCTTCATCGGTGTAATAAAACGCGATGGGTAGCTCTGCTCCGTCGAAATACCTTTTCCAGAGTCGAACAAACTCTCTTTTTATTTCCGAATCCATGGGCTTTCCTCCTTCATCAGGACTTGAAACCAGAACGCACCGCCTCCGTCATCGATTCTGGAAAATACTGGCTCTACGGGGCTTCTAATGAAATATGCTGAGAAAAACTACACCGATAACGACCAAAATGGTAGCACCGATAACCTGGAGAGAGAATATCTCTTCCTTCCGGAAGAAAATGCGTGAGAGAAAAAGACTGAACAGGGGAGAGAGATTACCGAACGGAACGACGATGACAATGTTGCCGGTCCGGATTGCCAGATAGAGCAACGGAATAGCGATGCTGGTTGCCAGCCCGGAGAGGGATAGGTAGGTAATCTCCCGTTGATTCAGTTGGAAATGCCGATACTGCAAGGCAAAGGCCAGGAATAAGGCAAGCACGATCCATGAACTGGTAGCGGTCACTGCCGCGGCCATAATGGGCAGTGGCACGAGCTCAATACCTGGCTTTCGGACCACCTGGGAAACTCCGAAACAAAAAGCTGCCATAACAGGGAAAACGAGATGTCTCTTCTGAAAGGAACGGGTATGATCTCCTTGCGTCGAGCTGACCATGATGCCGCCGAGGATGACCAGGAATACGCCAAAAAACCCGAGAAACGGAAGGTTTTCGCCAAGAAATACTATCGCCAGAATAACCGAGACGATCGGATAGGCCCCGGTGATAGGGGCAGAAATGTTTATGCCAAGCTTCTCGATGGCATTGTATAAGAAAAAACGGCCGAGAACCGGAGCGAAAAGCCCGGCAGCGATAAAGTATCGCCATTGCCAAATGTCGAACTCGACATCATAAAGAAAAAAGCTCAGTATCCACAAAGCCGCCGCATTAACGGTTATACTTATGAATAGTGCCTTGGTGGGAGTCGTATTTCCAATGCTCGCCCGCACCAAAATGTGGGAAACTGAAAAAAAGAAAGCGGCAGACACCGCGATGATTATTGCCAAAAATACCTGGGCTGACATTCGTCTCGTCCACTCTCTCGTGGGATCAACTATGGAAATCTATCTGGTCCAAATCAGAAGAACGAAAAGGGCGAGATACTCCGTGGTCATCCTCTTAAGGACTGAGAACAATATAGCAACCCCGTCCTGAGCCTGCAATGAAAAAGCTTTCAGGTGTGCCGAGGAACAGAAGCCGATCTTACTCAAACATGCACCGAACATGATTCTACGAGGATTTTGGTCTTCATGCAAATAGCAGATGTCTTCTGAATTCTGGGGAGGTTTGTTGAATATTTTGAATTGCTGAGAGGATACCCTATCTGATGCCTTTGAATTCAAAGAAACGATGAAGACCGAGCGACGACCTTTTCTCTCAGGATAAAAGCTGGCGACAAGCCTCCTAACGGGGTTGCTTCTCCACCGTCACCGGTACCGTAACAGTCTTGCCTTCTCTCAGGACCTTGAGCATCGCCTTTTCACCGATCTGCGTCCTGCGCACCAAAGGCGGAAGCTCCGCCACACGTTGCATGGGACGACCGTCGTACTCCAGGATAATGTCACCCACCTTCAGACCCGCCTTGTTCGCCGGGCTATCAGGCATCACGTGGGCAACCAGAATACCGGTTGGACGTTCTAGACCAAAATGGGGAGCGAGTTCCTCTGTCATGTCCTGAGTTTCAACACCTAACCAGCCTGGACGCAAGAGTGCGATCATTTCATCGCCTCGCGCGAGATCTTGGGGCGTGTTTAAGTCCCTGTTTTTGGCGGTCGTGTCTGCCCCGGCCGCAATCAAAAGTTTCGCAGCGTTCACCATTCCCTGACCCGCGGCGTCGTGCAGAGGCGTGCTTCCGTGGGCGTCTGCTGCATTGACGTCGGCACCCGCTTCCAGCAGGAGCCCTATAATCTCGGGATGTTTTATTGCATCATGAAGCGGGGTTGAGCCGGTCGCGGTTCTGCCATGGACGTCCGCACCCGCATTCAGCAGCAGCGTTGCAATCTCCCTTTGTCCATGCAAGGCGGCCAGGTGCAATGGACTTCTCCCCCATGGTCCGCCCTTTGCATTCACGTCGGCACCGGCACTCAGGAGAAACTTCGTAAATTCGACCCGGCCCTTTTCCGCACAGATGTGAAGCAGGGTGCTCCCATCGCTCGCGGTGCCCAGAACATCAACACCAACCTCTATTAGAAATTCTGCAAACCCCGGACCCATTTCGGCGGCTATTCCGAATAATCGTCCTTTGATGAAGTCAGAGCCGGTGTCGGCACCGGCTTGAAGAAGGATTTTAACGATCTCGATAGGGACCGAATCTCGATCCAGCGCCAAAGTCAGAGGTTCCGCATTGCGAAACCTAGATGTGCCCACTCCGCTGGTCCTGTTCACATCGGCACCGGCTTCAACCAGTAACCGAACCGCATCGACGTGTCCCCCCCCTATCGCCTTATGCAACGGTGTTTCTTCGGAAATGGCCAACGCGTCGATTTCGGCCCCGGCCTCAAGCAACGCCCTTATGGACTCCGTACTGCCGCTTAGTACCGCATAATGCAGCGGGGTGTAACTCATTTGAGCTGGCTTGTTCATGTCCGCGCCATTTGCCAACAGAACGCTGACAATTCCTGCGGCATTGCGGCGCGACGCGAGAGAGAGTGGGCTTTCCAACCAACCTTTTGCATCGGGGTCCGCACCGTTTTCGATTAGGATCTCTGCCATTTCTGCATCGGCCTGCGCGGATTGCGCAGCTATCATCAGCGGCGTTCCGTAATCAGACTCTGCGTTCACGCTCGCTCCATTTTTCAGAAGAATTCCGGCGACCTCAGTCGCTCCGCTTTTTGCCGCAAGATGCAAAGGCGTCAGTCCCCTATCGGCGACATGTGGGTGTACGACTCGCGCGTTGACCTCGGCGCCACTTGCTACAAGAACCGCTGCCACTTCTGAGGATCCATTGGCCGCTGCCACATGCAGGGGAGTCAGCCCGGGAGGCTGGTCGGGGTGGTTAATGAGTTTCGCATTGACGTCGATACCGGCATCGATGAGAGAGTTGACCGCATCTGCCCATCCCTGGGAGGCGGCTTCGTGCAACGGGGTCCAGCCAACCTCATCTCTCGTGCTCACGTGGGCACAGTCATCGAGCAGGCTTTCAAGCCTGTTCATATCGCGCACCTTGATTGCCGATTGAAAAGTCACACCGACGCTTGTCGTCGCTGTGCGCAGTTGTACCGGAAATCCCCATTGCCTCAGCTTCTGGAGAATCACCGGCAAGTTGATTGCCACCCCAAACGGCGGCTTGTCCGCCCTTATCATGCCAATCAGCTCACCGCGCTCGGTGAGTAGTCCACCGCCCGAATGCCCTACGCTGATGAACGCCGACTGGAACGTAATCTCCTTCCCGACTATTTGGGCGATCCGATCGGGCGCCACAGGCATGCCCCACGGGGCGCCTCCCGGGTAGCCCACGGCATACACCGCGTCCCCGCGTCTAAGGTTGCCCGTATCGCCGAGTCGATCGAGCGGCAGCGAACAGAAGGCAAGGCCACGAAGTCCCAGGTCTTTTACACTCAACACCGCCAGGTCCAAGTCTTGATCGGTAGGCTCCAAAAGGCTTGCCGGTAGGAACTCGTCTGGCAGAGCTCTGAGCATGACCTTCAGGTCTTGAACCTCCATGATGCCCCTTTGCACGACATGCTTAGCGGTGGCAATGTACACTCGGCCATCTCTTCTCCCGAAGATGATCCCGGCACCGATTGTTTCCTCATCTCCCAGTTTACCTTTGAGCATGACGATCAGATGGGCAACCTCTTGCACAGCGTTGTCCGGGACTTGGGCGAGTACCTCGTTGGGAGACTTACTCAAGAAGACACTCCACAACCAGGAAGTCAACAGGACAGAGAAAACCATACGATTCATGAATCTCATACCGGTATCCTCCACCAGCGGAGCACGCCAACGATTAGGCCGAAAACATACAGCGTCGAGCCCCAAAGCAGGGAAAGGCCGTGGCGCGCTCGCAGCCATTCCAGGTAAGTCGGCATAAAGCTCCGGCGGCTGTCACCCCACCCGACGCTCATCCCGCGGACGCGCCCGTGGAACTTCAGGGCGATGCGATCGTCGTGCAGCTGGAGCGTCCGAATCTCGCCGCGGACGTCCTCAAAGTGGAGCGCCTCTCCGGGCCGGAACAAAACGCTCCGGCCGTTGAGCGATTCGAGATAGAGGGTACCGGACAGAAGCGTAGATACGGGCCGGACGATTGTACGGTCCAGGTCCGTGAACGAGTCGATGCGCAAAAAGGAGAGATCGGTCACCAGAAGCTGTCGGGAGAATGCTCCCCGTGACGGACCGGGTAAGGTCAGATCCAGATCGATTTCATCTGAACTGGGTCGAAGGAGAATCGACTTTGGGCTTGTAAAGTCGAGTTGCTGAGGAGAGGTGCCGGACAGCCCGATTCTCACCGGTCCATTGACGTTGACGCGCAGATCCAGTCCGGGACCCTCAAGAGACACCCGATACTGGTGGGGAACCTCTGTGCGGTGCAACCGCACTCGCGTCTTGGCGGGTAGCGGCAGGGTGGCAAGGGTGATGGTGCCTTGGCGCTCCCCTTCTGATGCGACAGACAGACGGATGGCAGACGCCGGACGCTCTGACGGAGGAGGTGTTTGAGGAACTCCTTCGCGGACCCGTGGCAACCGGACCTCTCGAAGCCCAGAAATCCCTAATGCCGAAAGGCTCATCACGTCGGTCAACACTTGCGGCCTGGGTAACACGAAGGTAGCCTCGGACAAGGAGAGGTCTAACTCTATCTCCGTCTCCGAGACTCGAGAGAAGAGCAAGAGACTGGCTATCAGAAGGGTGCCGCCCAATGCAGCAGCTAATGGCCACCGTTTCCGGGGTGGGGACGGCTGAGCGTTACCGTGGATCTCAACGAGCCGAGCGAGGCGTTCTAGCGCTTCCACCCGTTCCGCAGAGACCTGCCCGTCAGCTTGGATTGCATCCTCGCTCACAGCCTTGGCTTCTCGAACCAACAAATCTCGGAGTCGATTATCTTGGGTTGGGCACATCCCGTTTCTCCCTTTTCATCTGATGAGCCCAGTCACTCCCCTGGGTGATAGAACCAGAGTTCCACTGCCGTCGCTTCCCCGCTTCTCAGTATCGCCCCAATCTCCAGGTAATAAATGCCCGGCGCCTCCACGTCGGAAATCGGAATCACAATACCCCGCTCGGCCGGGTAATAGCCATATTCCAGTGCCTCCCCGTCCCGAAGGAAGGCTTTGGGGTGACCGTCTGTTCCCACGGTTGCCATGCTGACGAAAACCTCCTTCAGCTCGCGACCAGGCAGGAGTACGAGTTGGTAAGTGCCCCGTCGCATCGGATCCTTTTGCTGACTGACCCGTAGCGGCACATAGACGTTCCTTTTCGTCTCCCCCACGGTGTACTGGGTCCAGCCAATGACACCGATATTTTTCCTAGGGATGCTGAGGGCAGTGAGGATGTTCGAGGGCCACGTGTACGAGGTAACACTCGGGGGCCGGACCGTGTCCATACGGTAATAGAGCCTGCGCTTGAGACCTAGGGCCCGGAGTCGGAAACTTCCATCACCAAGGGTCGTCCACTCGACGAGCAGATCCTTGCCCAAGCTGAGGTCGTAGTTTTCAAAAGACTCGGTCAGGGAAGCGACAAGGAGAGTCGCGCTGGCCACCTCTCTGACGTAAATCCCCTCGCAACGATCCCCGCGCATACGGTATCCAAACGGGTGGGCACTGGGTGTAACGAGATACGGTTCACAATGGCTCTCTGCAGCAGACAGGGGGGCAGACATCAGCAGCCCAGGGAGGAGTAGAGCGGGAAGTGCTGCTCCAAGGATCAGAGAGAGCCTGACCCGACTTATGGCCTGCCTTACAGAATCCCTCCTCATGCTTTTCCTCCACGGGTTGTAACAGCTGAGCTTCTCTGACTTTTTTGCTCCTAGATCGCAAACATAATGAGAGGACCCAGTTTACCTCAGAAATGTGATGGCGGGCAGCTCGACTCAGGGCGTTTTCGATTCGTCGCTTCAGTGGGAACCGTGTCTGGGATCTTCTGGAAAACGCTGATAGGGAAATCTCGATATCTACTCGAAAGGAACCACCCTCTATAACTTAGCTCAATCAAAGCATCACAGGTAAATAGGGTAAAGACAGTATTTTTTTCTCTAAGGTACGGTATGAGTTCCGTTCATGCTCTCACGATTAACTGGGGTCAACTTGACCGAATTCTGGTTTAGTGCTATAGTGGATGGGATCAGTCGATTTTGACTAAAATACTTATAATTTCAATGTGTTGTATAAATTCCGATGCATCGATAATCGGAAAAGGCCCGGTCCGTCTCGGGGCGGGGTAGTGATGATTTTCTTGAACAAAATAACTTGAAAGGAGGTTGAAAGAACAGAAGGAAGGGGCCTCGGGGGGCACAGAGCTTGTTTTGGTTCATCGTGAGCACTGTTCCCCAGAGAAAACCAAGTCCAAACCAGAAAACACCACGTGGAAAGGAGGAGCAACAATGATGAGGAAACCCATTGTTCTGATGGTGGCTGTTCTCACCGTTTTGGGATTGACACCCATAATTGCTGTATTGTTAAATGCATGGACTTCAGGAATTTCTTTTTTGGATCTTTCAGCTCTGTACGGATT
>CAYGBW010000158.1:0-12127 GCA_964348185.1 uncultured Thermodesulfobacteriota bacterium
TGATTGCCCGACAGAAAGCTAAGAGGTACACACCATCCTGGTCAAGGCGTGGTCAGGGGAACATTTTGGATGGGCCGACCCCTGTATGCACCAACCTACTCACCTGAGTCCGCCGTGGCTTTGCTCGTTTGTGCCGAGGGGAGGGGGGCCTTTTACTTCGCCGTAAGATCTGAGACGAGATTTCCATCCCCATCAAACGCCATGGGACGCGGGGTGCCGACGACCCTCACACGAGAATTCTGACCAGCTTCATCGAGCATGGCCTCCGATATCTCCATCTCTTCAAGCCTCAACGTATCCACGATGTGAACAATCCGGGCCTTTTGGGGCTCCGTAAGCCCAAGGGTTTTGAATGCAGTATCGATGGCCTGACGATCACTCTCAAAATAAGGTGGGATTCTGACGGTCTCTGGGGTGCAGGCCGTGATGGCATTCATGTAGGTTGCTTCTCGATCGATCTTCTCCACAAGGCGCTTTGTGGTGAAGTCAGCATTTCCGATTCCAACAGCGTTCCCATACGTCTGCGGCGTAAGATCTCGGACGAAAATTCGAAGGATCTTGGGCCTCGGGGCCGATTGGGCAAAGGGGATCACATTGCGCCCGATGACGTTGGTGTCCATCCCTGTTCCGCTTATTTCCTTCCCAATTCGATCCACAATGAGAAGATCGATACGATCTAGAGGAATTCTTGGCAAAAGACGTTTGGCCTTTCGAAGCAATCTCCGTTCCGTTTCCTCTATCCCACCCGGAAGGACACCACGGATCAGAGCCGTCTCGTCCTTCTGGTTTTCCACGATAGCAAGACCAAAAGCAACAGGGCACCGCCGAAGGATCTCCCTGGCCACCGAGAGAATGACCGGATAGCATCCATGCTGGACGAACCCTCGATGATACAGATCCGCCCCGTGCTGATTGGCCAACCCAATGGCCATCATCTTCATAAGGCCGCTCTCGATGGGCGCCTTGAAATCGGTATGAGGCTTGACCCGGTTAACGATTGCGATGTGATCGGCCTCATGGGCATGGCGATCCAAGAAAACCGGAATACCCTCTGAAGTAGAGCCAACCTGAACGACTTCCATCGTCGACCGGATAGGAGCCCCTACGGTTTCCTCTTTTATTCCGTACTGCTCGATGATCTTTCTCTGCCCCTCAGGCGTGGCCCCACCGTGGCTACCCATCGAGGGAATGATAAATGGCTTTGCCCCTAGATCCCTAAGCGCCTTAGTGACCGCAGCCAAGACGATTGACATATTGGCGATCCCCCGGCTCCCCGCCGTGATCGCGACGTTTGCATGGGGGCGTATGATTGTGTGAAGTCGAAGCTTTTCGATCTCTCGACGAACCGTCGCGGGAATATCTCCGATGGGGGTGGTATTGAACTGTTGCCGAATCCGGACCATTGAAGGATAGATCATTCGTCATTCACCCTGTTGATGATATCAAGAACTGGTCTGCCTGACATGAACATTCGGAACAAGCAATACGACTCCACTGGGAAAATTCAGCCCCTCGGTCAAAGAACTGAAATGTCAAGGCTCGTCCCGCAACCCTTGACATCAAAAATACAATGCTCAAATGAGTTTGTCTCTCCAGGTTGTTTCAAGGAGCCCGCTCCCAAACCGTGAGAAACCGGGGGATGAGAGTCAAAGAAGGCCGTTGTGACAATCGAACCCTACTCGATCAGTCTCCCCTCTTCGGTCCTTTCAGTAAACTCCACGATCAATCCGGTATGGGCGGCCGTATCGAGATGAGCCCATTTGACACCGGGTCTCTCCCCCCGTTGAAGCACCCCGATCCCTTTCCCTTCGTAATACCTGACCCATTCCTCGATGTCCTCGACATCATAGCCCAAATGGTGGAGCCCTTCTCCCTTTTCCCTTAACCACTCTTCATAGCTCGTCTCTCCATCGATAACCGAGACGACCTCAAAAAAGACTTGACCGGACCGATAAAAAGCGGATTTCAGTCTAAACGCCGCGGGCCTCCCCCTCAAGGATGTGTTCACGTACCCCGGTTCCATGACTTTGAAGGGCTTCAAACCGTAAAGATCTTCGAATTCCAACATGGTTTTCTCGAGATCTTTCGTCACGATTCCGATATGGCTGACCGCAGGTAGCACAAATTCCCGCTTTTTGGAGTCCATCCCATTACTCCTCTCAGTCCCCTAGGTGAATCTCGCATTCTTTCGCCCGCTCAGGCGTTGAACGGGTTGCACCGGTAGAGATCCCCCCATCGACAAGGAGCGTTTGTCCCGTAATATACCCACTCGCACCCGAAGCCAGAAAGACAATCGCACCGTCAAGATCGTTCGGTCTCCCGGGACGTTTCAAGGGAATACGGTCACAGAGGTATTCCACCCATCCCCTGTTCTCGTAGAGGGCTTCAGTCTGAGCCGTCTTGAACCATCCCGGAGCAAGGCAGTTGACCGTAATACCGTATACTCCCCAGTCATCAGCAAGGCTCATGGTAAGCTGCCTTATCCCACCCCGGCTTGCACAGTAGGGTGCAACTCCGGCATAGCCGAACACGCAGGTAACGGATCCCAAATTGATGATCCTTCCATACCTCCTCTGGGCCATCTTCTTCGCCACGGCCTGAGCCACGAAGAACGCCCCTCGCAGGTTGGTATCGAGGACGAGGTTCCAATCCTCCCACGCCACGTCAAAAGCAGGCTTCCGGATGTTGCAGCCAGCATTATTGACCAGAATGTCTATCTTGCCATACGCCTTGTGTGCCTTATCAACCATTTTCTGAATGCTGTCGTAATGACAGACATCCAGTTTGAGGCACAGAGCCTTTCGGCCCAATGCTTCGATCTCTGTTCGAAAAGGACCCAAGGACTTGGGCTTCCGGCTCGTGATAACCAGGTCCGCTCCCGCCCGCGCGAGAGCGCGACCAAAGTACTGTCCCAGTCCACGGCTGGCTCCGGTTACGATGGCCACCCTTCCTGTCAAGTCGCAGAGATTCTCGCTCACGGCTCATTCACCCCCAGGCTCAGACTCCAGCATATATACCCCATAAGTGGGACAGTATGCTGGGAATTTCTCCTTCTCCTATTCGGCGGTTCCATACCTGAGCTCAGAGCCAGGAACCGGCTAGACAAGCACGGTTAGGATGATTGTGGTCTTGCCCGCTCACCTAAGGCGTATGCGTTTATCAGCCCTTTACGGCTCCAAGGGTCAGTCCTCGGACGAGGTATCTCTCAAGAAAAATACAGAGAAGTATCGTAGGAATGCTCGCCACAACCGAGGCGGCCATGAGTTCATTCCAGTAGACTCGGTACTGACCCACAAGAGACGCGATACCAACGGTTACAGGTGCCATATCAGGCGTAGAGGTGAGGCAGAGGGCAAATAGGAATTCTGTCCAAGCTAGCAAGAATGAGAACAGCGTCGTTGCGAATATACCGGGTAGAGACAAAGGTAACACGACCCTCAAAAAGGCATTTAATCTGGAACAACCATCAATCATTGCCGCTTCGTCTAACTCCCGCGGTATGGTGTCAAAAAAGCCTTTTAGCATCCAGATACAAAATGGCAAGGCAAAGGAATATAGCCTGATCCCTGGTATTGGAAGATCTCGTTTTTCCCGCGCCCCTCACCCCCTTTCACCATGACGTAGTGTACAAATCACGATCTTCCTTCGGTTGCAGTTGTCGCCCTCGGTCCTTGATGACACCGTCCTGGGCCGATATATTCGTCCGTGAATACACCGACTTCGCCACGACAAACTTCGATTGGTTAACACTTGACATTTAACATTTAATCTTTGTACTCTAGACCATAAAGTCGTCGATCTGTCAAGCCTTTTTTGGGTGAAATGAGTACCCCCGAAACTGAGGACATGTCTAGCGGTGGAGATTGAAAAAATATACCACGAAAACCTAGGTGACAAAGTCTATAGGATCCTAAAAGAGAAGATTGTTCGATGGGAGTTGAAGCCAGGACAAAGGCTGAAGGATAGGGAAGTTGCTGAGAGCCTAGAAGTGAGCCGGAGCCTGGTGAGAAATGCGTTTGCTCTTCTGGAAAAGGAAGACCTGGTGGTAGTTTCTAGAAAGGGTGTCTATGTAGCCGAATTCACGAAAAGGCAGATCGAAGAAATCGGAGAAGTCAGAAAACTCTTAGAACCTTTCGCTCTGAAATCAGCCATTGAGACGATTACCCAGGAGGAGTTGGAGGGATTTGAAAGAACGATAAAACGAGCAGAACGTGAACTCAAAGAAGGGCAACTCGAAGCATGCTACCAATTGGATATCAGCCTCCATCAGCTGATCATTAGCAGATGCAATAACTCCCAGATCAAGAAGGCCTATTCCTATTTTCAAAACATACTCGCGATCTTTATTCGGTCTGACTACAGGCAGATCGATAAGGTTGCACAATCCTTCGAGGAGCACCGGCGAATATTCGATGCCCTGAAGAAGAGAGATCTGCAAGAGGCGAACGAGGTTCTTCTTTCTCATCTTTCAAAAGGGCTGGAAAGGGCTCTTGGGCATTTTGGCACCAGCCATCTCCATGCTCCTGGAAGGGAAACAGGGTGAAGTCATTCGACCGCCAGAGATTTAAGTGACAGAAAGTAAATCCCAGCTGTGGATGAGCTAGAGAAGAAAGGAAAACGGCCATGTTGGTGAGAAACGTCAAAGATGTACCGAAGATTGCTGTGAAAGAGTTTCGCGTTGGCGATAGGGTCCTTCCGGTCTCCGGGACGTCCGTTCGGTGGATGGTTCACAATGGATACGGTGGACCGGAGTACAAGCACGGTTTTGCCCTTCGGCATTTCACCATGGAGCCAGGGGGAAAGATCCCGTTTCACGCCCATGAGTATGTGGAGGCTATCTTTGTCCTCGAGGGAGAACTGATTTTCAAAAGCGAAAGAGAAACTGTGAAGGTCGGCTCTGGAGATGTCGTGTATACCTATGCCCAGGAAGGTCATTCCCTTGAGAATCCAAGCGACACCCAGACGGTTACCTTTACCTGCACGATCGACTGCCCGGGGGACGGAAGCAACTGCCTCGAGCCGAGAGGGTCCTGAGTGGGCAGGCCGAAACCTGTAAAACGGTAAGGGTTCAGAAGCCCCTTTGGGGCCCAGGCCTCAAAGGGCTAAAGGTCAGGGTGCGGCAGATACGGAGATGTCAGGGCTGTTCGGTTCCCTGTCGCTTGAAAAGCCGAGCCCTGACCCCCGAGACCGAACCCTTGCGAAAACCGGGAGGAAAGACTCATGGGAAGGCTTCTCTGTTACATGACCCTGCTGGTATTGATGGGGTGCGCCACTCAGAGGCCCGTCCTCTATCCAAATGACCATCTGGAGAGGGTCGGAAAAGCTCAGGCGCAACAGGACGTCGAGGAGTGCTGTCGCCAGGCAGATGAGTACGTCAAATCAAATCCCACCGCACAGGTGGCTGGAAGCACCGTGAAAGGCGGCGTCGTCGGTGGCGCAGTCGGGGCGGCGGGAGGTGCCGTTCTCGGCGATCTGGGAAAAGGGACCGCTTTTGGAGCAGCCACCGGTGCGACTGCCGGCTTGATGCGGGGGCTCTTCAAATCCTCCGAACCAAGCCCCGTTTACAAAAACTTCGTGGAGCGATGCCTCCGAGAACAGGGATACGAACCCATCGGCTGGAAGTAGGACACCCAAATAGCGGCCACCGAAAAATGCCCGCGTAGCGAACATTGCGGAGTTTTTGGGGCCCCACAGCAGCGATGGAAGTGTCTTCGAGGGGTGAATTCATCCCCCCCATAGCATGCTTCTTGAGACTGCTTTGGAGCTTTCTTTTCGTCCCATGTTCTGTCCATCTCATGAATCTTCCGGGCCATCGTGGAAGAGCAATCTCTTTTTGTCTCGTCTGTAATCGAGGGGCGAGATGCCTTCGCTTTTCTTGAAGCAATGACTGAAATAATGAAGGCTATTAAAACCGACTCGGGCTGCGATCTCTGTCAAGTTTAGGTCGGAATAGATCAAAAACTTCTTGGCATAGTCTATTCTCACGGCCTTGAGGTACTCAATCGGCGTAAAGGTCGTCTCATTCTTGAATAAGCGAGAGAAATGACTCAGGCTGAGACAGACGAAGTTCGAGATTTCCTCCAGCGTTAAAGGCTCACTGTAATGAGCCCGGATGAACTGCTTGGCTTTTTCCACGGACTCCTTGCCATCCAGACTCAATTCCTTTGCATCGACGAACTCGGCTAAGTTCCGAATCAGCAGGACAAAGATCTCGAGGAGATAGGCTCGAATCAGCTCTTCCCGGCAGAGCTTTGTATCAATGATCTCATCGATTACCGTAAACAGAACCTTTGCAATATGGTGGCGATCATGGATGATGGGCAGCTGAGTCTTCTCCGTGTAAACTTCATAGAGTCTCAAAAAAACCCGATCCACCCCAAATAATGCGGGGTCTGCCTGCATTCTGTCCCGGTTGAAATCGTAACCCATGGTGAACAATTCGAAAGGATTTTCCGGATGTGCCACCCCTTCATGCTCGGTATTTGGCTCGACCACCAGGATGTCGCCGCAGGAGAGTTTGTATTCAATGCCGCGGGAGCGTATCGACCCTTGCCCCCCCACGATATAGATGAATTCATAGGAGGTGTGAACATGGGGCAAGAGGACGTTCTGAGATGCCCAAAAATGCTTGCAGAGAAAAACAAGTTTACTGGAGATCTCTTCACTTTCCAGGGTGATCCAGATCCTCTCTGGAGAAGTGTCGATCTTCATAAGACCCAGGAGATAATCCGAGTTGTTTTTTTCGCCCCTTTGTTATGACAGAATTCTGTTTCTATGTCAATAGCCCATTGGGCTCTTCCGAAGCAACGGTCAGGGACGTGTCTTGACACCCGCAGACGAATGAGGGAGAAAGGGATGGAATTCGGATGAGGAAAGGAGACCTTCAAATGGCAACTCACCATCTCTACCACGCAGGGATTCCAACCTTTATGGGTGCCCCGCAGTGCTCTCTAGAGGACCTGCAGCCAGGAGCTTTGGCGGTCGTCGGGGTTCCCTACGACTATGCCTGCGGGTCAAGGCCTGGAGCCCGGTGGGGACCCCGGGCGATTCGTCAAAGCTCTCTCTTTTTTGACTACTTCTTCCGTTCGGAATCGGACCAGGACTATGTTGACGTTTCGACAGGGAAAGCGTTCCATTTCCAACAAAATGTGAACCTCGTCGATTTGGGCGATGTTGAACTCTACCCCATGGACGTCCAACGGACCATGGAGACGATTTCTGGTTTTATTCAACAAGTCGTAGAAAAGGGAGCGATCCCGATCATTCTGGGTGGTGACCACTTCATCACCTATCCCAGCTTCTGTGGATACAGCAAGGGTGTAAGCGCTGGAAGGGAGCATGGGCGGGCCAATATCGGTTACATCCATCTCGATTCGCATTTCGACATGTTCGATCACCACCCCGCTTGGGGAGAGTTCTATCACGGTTCCACGGTGCGCAGAATCGCTGAGAGCGAGGCCGTAGACACCCGTAATATGCTGGTTATTGGCGTTCATGGTTTGGTGGGGAAAGAGACTTATGAATTCCTTCACAGAAACCTTATCGGGATTGTCCCCTTGCAGGAGCTTAGGGCCAAAGGATTTGGGCCTCCGGTGCGAAAGAAGGTCGAAGAACTCGTGCAGAGAGGTGTGGACAGGATCTATCTATCCGTTGACATCGATGTTGTGAACTGTGCCTTTGCTCCTGGGACTGGAGGGATTAGTTTGGAAGGCATTACGCCCGCTCAATTGAACGAGATCATGGGCGTTTTGGAGGATTATCCCATTGGAGCCTTGGACGTAGCGGAGGTAGCCCCAAATTACGATCCAGCGGAGAGGACTCAACGACTCGCCGCCGAAACCGTATTTCACTTCATCCAACGGAAGGGGAATCCGGAAGGATGAGAGGTGGCTGCCCGTCACATCCCTTGAGCAAGAATGTGTAAACAAAAATCAAATTTCCGCAAAGACACGGCGATTAGGGGTATGTAAGATTGGTGTCTAGGGGGATTCAGAAGGAGATTGAACATGATTGAGTCAAACGCGATCAACCTGGAAACGGCCTATTATCGTAGGCTCTCGGACAGCCAGCTTCGAACACTCCATAACGCGACCCTGGAGGTCATGGAAAGGACCGGGATTCGCTTCAATGATGAAGAAGCCGTGGCCCTTCTCAAAAAAGGGGGAGCTGAGGTTACGGACGGCAGTCGGGTCCACATCCCCTCCTGGAGGGTCGAGTGGGCCCTGAGCATTTCACCGAAGCAGATCATCCTCTACGACCAAACCGGAGGACCGGCGATTCGCCTTACGGGGCGAAGATCCTATTTCGGCAATGGATCCGATCTTCTCCGCATCATCGATCACCGGACAGATGAATGCCGTCCACCGGTTTTGCAGGACATCCGGGACCTCATCCGTCTCATGGACGCCCTGCCAGACTACGATTTTGTGATGTCCGGCTTCATTCCATCCGATGTGCCCACAGAAAAGCTCGAGGTACACCAGATGCAGGCGATGGTGGAGAACACGGATAAACCGGTCATCTACGTGACCACCAACATGCCCAATACCCAGGCTGTGGTTGCGATGGCCGAGGCCATTGCCGGTGGAGTGGATGAACTACGCAGACATCCCTTTGCGACCTGTTACATCAACATCACCCATCCTCTGAGACACAACCCGGAGAGCATCCAGAAGCTGCTCTATCTCTCGGAAAAGAGGCTTCCCTTCATATACCGTCCCAGCATCGTCACCCGGGGTCTTTCAACCCCCATTACCGTCCCAGGGTTTTTGGTGGTCAACAATGCGGCTACCCTCGCAGGGCTTGTGTTGTCCCAGCTCAAGCGTGAGGGAGCTCCTTTCATCCGGTGTAGCTGTGCTGGGGGGACCTTTGACATGAGAACCATGGTTGGGCTTCATTCCGCCCCTGAAGTGAGGGGGTTTAACGAGGAGCTGGCGCATTTCTATGGGACTCCCTGCTTTGGTTTGGGCGGCTCCACAGCCTCTAACGTGGTCGACGAGCAAAGCGCCCTTGAGGCAGCCCTCACGCTGGTTACCGGCACGCTGGCCGGTGGTGGGCTTATCCATGATGTGGGTTACATGTCATCGTCAACCTCAGGGTCTTTGATTCAGACCGTCATCTGCCATGAGATTATCACCTGGGTGAAGGAGTACATGAAAGGGCTCGTGATCGACGAGGAGACCCTCGCCCTCGATGTGGTCGCTGAAGTCGGCACAGATGGAAACTTCGTCGATACGGATCACACGTACCGACACTTCAAGGATGACCATTATCCCGAGCTGAGGGATCAGCGGTTGTATGAGAACTGGTTAGAGTCTGGGAAGCCCACGATGAAAGCCCGTGCCCGGGAAAAGGTGGAGAAAGTCCTGGCTGAGCATCAGCCTCGCCGGTTCGAAGAGAGCGTCCAGAAAGCAATCCAAGAAATCGTGGATCGGGCACCGTGATGACTCGGGCCGCAGGGGAGCGGGCGAAAGAATCTTTAATCGGCCACCTTACCCTTCGGTTACCACGATATATCGGAGTACTGGCTCTCTCAATCCCAATGAGGTGGAGACGACTCATGTTCAAGATCCGGACCCTTCCTGAAAAATGTGCAGCCTGCGGTATCTGTGAGCTGGCCTGCTCCTACCACCACAACAAGGTGTTCAGCAGGCGATTATCGAGTATTGAGATCTATAAATCCGAGGCGGAGGGCCGGGTCGAGATGTCCATCCATGACACCGAGAGCTCCATCCGGAAGGCATGTAATCGTTGCAGTAATGAGGCTGTACCCCTATGCGTCAGGTGGTGCCCGGTCGGGGCACTCGCGGTGGGAGGAAAGTGAGATGGAAAAAGCCTTGTCAATTGGGGGCAAAATCCTGACCGTCGATCTCTCTAACCAGGGGATTTCCGAGGAACCCACAACAGGATACAGCAACAGATTCCTGGGAGGGATGGGAATCAATCTGTGGAAACTCCTCCAAGAGGTCCCTCAGGGAGCCTCCCCACAGGATCCCGATAACATGATCGCCTTTGGCGCGGGGGTTTTGGTGGGGACGATTGCCCCTGCAGCCTGTCGCTTGAGCATCGCATCAAAGAATCCGTTTACAGGCGGTCTCGGTGCGGCAAACGCGGGTGGGTTTTTTGCGCCTGAGCTCAAGTACGCGGGGTTTGATCATATTTTCATCAAGGGTAGGGCAGGGAAGCCTGTCTACCTATTCATCGATGACGAAACGGTATCTATCGAGGACGCTTCCTTCTTGTGGGGGCATACCACCTGGGAAACCGAAGATCTCTTGAGGGAAAGAATCGGAGAGAGAAACGTTCAGATGTTGACGATTGGACCGGCAGGGGAAAATACGGTGAGCGCGGCCTGCATTGTCGTTAGCAGGTCGAGGGCTGCCGCACGATGCGGACTCGGGGCCGTGATGGGGTCAAAGAATCTGAAGGCCATCGTTGTCCGAGGCTCCGGGGGAATCGAGATCGCCGATCCTGAAGGATTCACGGAAGCGTGTCGGGAAATGACAAGAAAAATCATGCGCGCTGAAGGGGCCAAGAAACTGCGAACCTATGGGACGCCCGTATCTTTTCTCCGCTGGAATTCTCAATCTGCATTGCCAACCCGGAACTTTCAGGAGACCCAGATGGACCCGGAAAAAGCCGAGAAAATCTCCCACCTGGTCCTGAAGGAGAATCACATACAGAAGGGGTTTGGTTGTTTCTCCTGTCCCATCCTCTGCAGTCAATATCAGAAGGTAAAAGACGGACCCTATGCAGGACTGGAGGGAGAAAAAATCGAATGCCAGAATCTCTGGGACTTCGGGGCAAAGCTCGGCATGGACGACGCCCCTGCGATCCTGAAGGCAAGTGCCCTTTGCACTCAACTCGGTTTGGACATCGACAATGCCTCCGGGGCGATCTCATGGGCCTTCGAGTGTTTTCAACGAGGTCTTCTGACCGAGAAGGAAACCGACGGAGTTCAACTGAGGTGGGGGGATCATGAGACCATCCTGGAGTTACTCAGAAAGACAGCCTTTAGAGAGGGATTTGGCGCTCTACTCGCAAAGGGGAGCCACGAGGCCTCCAGAATCATCGGCAGGGGTTCGGAACGATATGCCGTCCATGTGAAAGGACAGGAGCTGGCAGAAGAGCTCAGGGCCTTCAAGGGCTGGGCTTTGGGGGTGACCGTTGCCGCACGGGGTGGGGCCCATACGATGGGTGCCCCTTTGACGGAGAGGATGACTCTGAGCGAAAGTCTCTCAGAGGAACTCTTTGGTGTTGCAACCGCCTCGGTTCCAGAGGCGTACGAGGGAAAAGCGAAACTGGTCGCCTATTATGAACGATTCCACGCGATCCTTGACGGTTTGGGGATGTGCTACTTCACGAGTAACTGGATGGGGCCAGAATTTCTGGCTCCCAAGGATTATGTGAGACTGTACAATCTCGCCACAGGGGGACACCTCACCGATACCGAATTCATGATGATGGGGGAGAGGATTCATACCCTGGGAAAGGTGTTTAACGCCCGTCACACCGATTTTAGCCGGAAAGACGACTTTCCCCCTGAGAGACTATTCAAAGAACCCACGACAGGATCCCAAAAGGAACATTCCCTTGATGAATCCAAATGGTCGGACATGTTGGATGAGTATTACGACCTTCATGGGTGGGACAGAGAAAAGGGGTTGCCGAAAGAGGAAACCCTGGTTGCTCTCGGTCTGAACGAGCTGGTTTGAGTTCCCCTCTCATCGAAATTCTCTCGCAAGAACAGATTGAGCCTCTGAATGGATGTCCCAAGGGAGGACGAATATGGGAAAACGAGAAATCAAGGTCGGTGCGATTCAAATGAAAACGATGCCCGGTTCAACCAAGGAGGAGAAACTAGCGCACTCCCTTCCTCTCATCGAACAGGCATCCAAGGAGGGATGCAAAATCATCCTCCATGGAGAGCTATGCACGACGGATTATGACAGGTTTTTCACATTCGATCCTTCGGTCTATGTGTTGGCCGAACCCGTACCCGGCCCCACCACCCGTGCCGTGGGTGAACTGACCCAGAGATACGAGAACTATGTGATCATGCCGATCTTCGGAGGAGAATGGCAGGTGTTTATTACCATGCCGCCCCCGTTGTGGGGCCTGAGGGCGA
>CAYGBW010000159.1:0-13107 GCA_964348185.1 uncultured Thermodesulfobacteriota bacterium
GTGAGCTCAGGGCCGAACTGCTCGGGGCGAAGGCTCAGCCGAGTCGATTTTGGTCATTTGATATTCGGATTTGTTTCGCATTTCGATATTCGAATTTCGAATTTAGGACGTCGGTTTTCAGGACACCATGCAATCGTGTGAATGATTCAAGTTATTATTGAGACACCACACCAGATCATACGATAGATAACCGTCACAGGCTTTTCAGATAGTCGATGATGGCCGAGACCTCCTCGTCCTTGAGGCTTTTAAAGGGCGGCATCTTGATTCCCCCCTGTTGAATCTGGTTTCGCACCGTTTCTTCGCTGGTGGGTCTGCCCGTGCCCGGAAGCTGGGGATTCTGAAAAACCCCTTTCAATCCTGGACCCACCTTGCTGTCGGTACGGTCATGGAAGTGACATCCGGCGCAGTTCGCCACAAAAAGGTCCCGACCCCTCGGGGAGGCCTTCTCGTTCTTCAGTTTCGTAAAGACCCATTCACCCTGCCGCCCGGGGAGGGTGAAGGGACCCTTCAGGATGACATCGTTGCCTTTACAGAGCAAACGGAGTGTCGCCTTTCCCTTCTGGCCCTCGAACCGAAAATCGAGAGTGATTCGGCTATCCTCCTGGACCACTCGATCGATGATGACATTGCCCTCAAGCTGCTCCCCTTTCAAAGTGCCCGGCGATGGGAGGGTGAACCGATAGACCTTTTCAAAATTGGATTTCCAAATCCCCGGGACCTCACACTGCAGCGACTCCAGGTGGGGGATGGGGGGTGTGAATATCGATTGATTCAGGCCGTTGAAAAGGGGACCATTGCTGCATTGATGGTCGGCCACCGCAAAAAGCCAATCCTTGAGATCCTCCTCATCTAACGGGGCGGGGATAAAGGGTGAAACGTAATCGCCCGCAGGAAAGTTGGCCTTTTTGTCCTTCAGGTCGCCCTCCACAGGGAGCATCCTGTATGCCTTAAACCGTTTGGTGTCGATCGCCAGCATCTGGGGCCCCAGATTCCCGTCTGTGTCATCGACCCGCATGGTTATCCGGATTACCCGATCCGATATCTTGGCAAAACGGATCGCTGAGATCCGGGGGTCGTCATCGGATGTGCTGTCAAGAGGGAGAATGACAGGGACTTCGTTATCGACCCCTTCCTTCACCTGAAGCTGAAGGGGGAAATAGATGTAACCCTCACTGTAGACGTGCAGGCCCCAGGGGCCTCCCGAGGGCAGGGGAATCCTGAATGTCCCGTCTGGGAGGATTTTTCCTCCCACAAGGAAGGCGTTGTTGTGGAGTTCCCCCTTTTCCAGGGCT
Source organism: uncultured Thermodesulfobacteriota bacterium (assembly GCA_964348185.1). Lineage (GTDB taxonomy): Bacteria > Desulfobacterota > BSN033 > WVXP01 > WVXP01 > CAYGBW01. The sequence goes on from CAYGBW010000159.1 coordinate 1,296, forward strand.
ACTGCCCCGCCTGTAACGACCTTTCCATCCGAGGTGAGCACCTTTCCCGAAATGGACGTCTCCCCCTGCGCCCAAGAACCGGCCAACCCCCATGAAAGAAACAGAATCAGCGGAAGGATCAACGCCATTTTCCCCTTTCTGTGGCTCGTCTCCATCTCCTCTCTCCTCACGATTTTGTGATTGGCATCCTCTTTGTCCAGATTTCATACTAGCATATGGGTCATTGAACTGTCTATAATAACCCCATAGGGGGCGACAAATGCATTCTGCCTTTCTCCACCCTGAGCCTTCATCGGAACGACTCGACTTTCCGCTCCCGGGGTAACAGATGGAGATCTTGAGCCATCTTCTCATAGGGGTCTACCTGCTTTCTCTGATCTCTCTTTTCACCTATGGAATCAACTGCTATATCCTCCTGATTCTCCATCGATTCCATCGAAAAAAGGCCGGCCATAAGGAGGCGAGGCACCGGGAGCTTTTCTTTGCAGAGGTTGCCCAGAAGGGACTTCCGAGAGTTACGATTCAACTCCCCCTTTTCAACGAGCGCTATGTCGTTCAAAGGCTTCTGAAAGGGGTCACGACAATCTCCTACCCAAAAGAGCTCCTAGAGATTCAAGTCCTGGACGACTCCACGGATGACACCGTTGAAATCGTCCAACACCTCGTCTCGGTCTATCGGAAGGAGGGGGTTGACATGGTCCACCTCCATCGGCGTAACCGGAAGGGATACAAGGCGGGAGCCCTAGAGGCTGGCCTGGCCCGGGCAAAGGGGGAGTTCGTTGCCATCTTCGACGCAGATTTCATTCCCCCTGCTGATTTCCTAGAGCGGACCCTCCCCTATTTTATGGATCCTTGGGTCGGTATGGTCCAGGCGAGATGGGGCCATATCAACCATGACTACTCTCTGCTCACACGCCTTCAGTCTATGGGCATCGACGGCCATTTCGGGGTGGAACAGCCGGCGAGGGCATGGGGGGGACTCTTCATGAACTTCAACGGAACGGCCGGTATCTGGCGAAAGAGGGCCATCGAGGATGCAGGAGGATGGGAGCATGACACCCGCACCGAGGACATGGACCTGAGCTATCGAGCCCAGTTGAGGGGGTGGAAGCTTGAGTTCTCACCGAGCATGGTCTGTCCTGCAGAGCTTCCCGTCCAGATTCATGGTTTCAAGGCACAGCAGCATCGTTGGGCGAAGGGCTCAATCCAGACGGCCCGAAAACTCCTGGGTCCGATTCTCCGTGCCAGAATTCCCCTTTTCATCAAGCTCGAGGCGGTTATCCACCTGACCCATTATCTCGTCCATCCCCTCATGCTGATCGTGGTTCTGGCCTCCCTGCCCATGCTATTCACCCAGTGGTTTTACGCCAGTCTCTCTTACCCCATCATGTTCTTCACCCTTATCACCCTGGCAACCTGCGGCCCATCGTCTCTCTACCTCTATGCTCAGCGTCTCCTCCATCGAGACTGGCTCAAGAACATCAAATACCTGCCTCTGTTGGTCTGTCTCGGGACCGGGATTGCGGTCAGCAATACCAAGGCGATTCTCGAGGCCCTTGGGGGACGGACAGGAGCCTTTATCAGGACCCCGAAATACGATATCTGGTCGCGGGCTGACAACTGGAGAAAAAAGGTCTATCGGTCCCCCGAGAGTCTCCTGTCCATCCTGGAGTTTCTCATGGGGTGCTATGCCCTCGTTGCCCTTGTCCTTTTTCTCACTCTGAGGAAGTATTTTATTAGCCCCTTTCTCGTGATCTATACACTGGGTTTTTTCTACGTTTTTGCCCTATCTGTCTCCCATTCCATGGGAGGGGAGAGGAGAGAATCCCATCAGAATGATCGATAAAAGGGCCGTATCGGTTGCTTCCCTGGGTCTGTTGGGGAGTCCCATCTATGGGTTCAATTTCAGGCTCTTCGATATTCTCTTGAAGCGAGGCCTTGTTGGTCCAGAGACCGGCCCGTTCACCTTCTTTCTCTATCAATACGTCCCCTTGGGAATGCTCTACTTTGCCGGGGTAGCCATCGTTTTTCTACCTGGCCGTCATAGGTCTCCGGGTCCCTCCGTGCTCTACATCGTTCTCCTTTTCGGTTTCCTATACAGGATCCTCCTCGTCCCCTCCCAGCCCGTGCTTTCCTCAGACATGTATCGATATATCTGGGATGGTCGGGTGCAGGCGCATGGGATCAATCCCTATCGGTATCCACCAAACCACGAGGTCCTCGCGAAGCTCCGAGATGGGGCGATCTATCCTCATGTGAACCGGAAAGGATCTCCCACGATCTACCCTGCCGGAGCCCAGGCGCTCTTCTATCTCCTTAACCGGCTCGGGGTGAAGAGCGTTGTGGCATTCAAGGGAGCGTCCCTGTTGTGTGATATGGGCTCCCTCCTCCTTCTGGTTATGATCCTGGCGAGTCTTGGACTCGACCGAGAGAGGGTACTGGTTTACGCCTGGAATCCCTTGATTATCTATGAATTGGCCAATAATGGACACCTCGAAGGTTTCGTTGTTTTCTTCTTCCTTTTGGCCCTCTGGTTTCTCATGAAAGACCGGGCCAATGCCTCTGTCATCAGCCTGGCTGCGGCAACATCCCTAAAGCTGTACCCTCTTATTGCTTTGCCGGCTATCCTCAGAGAAAGAAAGGTTCGGCGGCTCCTTCTGTTCACCGGGATTCTCTTTTTGTTTTATGTGCCTTACCTCTCTGTGGGGAAAAAGGTCCTGGGCTTCCTTCCCGAATACTTCACAAACCCTTACGAGTGCTTCAATCTTGGACTCAAGACGTATCTAATCAGGCTTTTTCCCTCTCTGACCCATGGGGTCACCACAAGGGCCTTTGCTGTCCTTCTCATCGTTGCGGCAGGAGTGATCGGGATAAAAAAGAAGAATCCGGTCGACGCCATCAAGCTTGCCTATTTCTTAGCAGGCCTCCAGATCGTCTTGGCATCGGCTTCCCTCCATCCGTGGTATATCCTGTGGATCGTTCCTCTTCTTTCCCTGTTCCCTTCACCGGCGTGGCTCTATTTTTCCTTTGTGGTCCCCTTTTCCTATTTGAAATACCAGTCCCCTGAGGGGATGTTCCCTGAGTGGGTCCGGCACCTCGAGTATATCCCATTCTTCATCCTCCTCACCCTGGAATGGTACATTCTTCAGAGGTCCACCCCCAGCCTGTTCCCCTGGAGGCGTCCAGGGGAAGAAACAGCCCATGAGAACCGAACGAGGCCACTGGTCGATGAGAGTATCCGTCATCATACCCGCCCTTGACGAGGAGGAGGCCATCGGCGTCGTCGTCAGGAGCGTCCCGCCCCACCTGGTGGAGGAGGTCATTGTTGTGGACAATGGATCCGTGGATTCCACAGGTTCAAGGGCACAAGACGCAGGGGCCAGGGTGGTCAGAGAACCGAGGAGGGGGTACGGCGCTGCCTGCCATGCAGGACTGATGGCGACAGGGGAAACCGATGTGATCGTCTTTTTGGATGGCGATACCAGCGATGATCCACGGGATCTACCCCGGCTGCTGACACCCATCGAGGATGGCGTAGCCGATTTTGTCCTGGGCTCGAGGCTGTCGGGCGCGCAGGAGGTCGGTGCCATGCCCTTCCACGCCCGCCTGGGCAATCGGTTTATCGCCAGATTAATGAACAGGGTCTATGGACTGGGCCTTACCGACATCGGCTCATTCAGGGCGATTCGGCGGGAGCTGCTTCTGTCGCTCCGAATGGGACAGATGACCTTTGGTTGGCCCGCAGAGATGGTGGTGAAGGCTGCCAAACGGGGAGCCAGCATCGTGGACGTTCCGGTTTCCTATCGGAAACGGATTGGAACCTCAAAGGTATCGGGCACGGTAAAGGGCTCTCTTCTGGCCGCTTACTACATGCTGTGGATCCCCTTGCGATATATCATAAAGGACTAGAGAAGTTGACCCGGACACCGGTTCCTTTTGACCAAAATGTCGAGGGATGGCTTGAATACTCAGAAAGCTGGAAGGGCCGGATGCGCCGTGACCTCACCTGGCACAACCTCGAAGGCTACGTCAAATCGAAAAGGGGCGCATTACGCATACTCGATGCAGGGTGCGGCCTGGGCGACATGGCCGACTTTCTTCTCGGAAGAGCCAGATCCCTTGTCCTCCTCGACTTTTCAGAGAAGATGCTGGAGAGGGCAAAGAAGCGGTTATGGGGGAGCCATTCCGGTTTCAAGGACCCTAGGCTTACCTTTATCCATGGTCGTGTGGAAGAACTGGACTCCTGCCTCCCTGAAAAGGCCTTTGATGTGATCCTCTGTCACACCCTCTTGGAATATGTTGAGGCTCCCCGGACCGTATTGGCCGCTCTCGTGGAGCGGCTTGTCTCTGGGGGGTTTCTCTCCCTGGTAACAACGAATTGTTTCAGCGAGGCGCTCAGACTGGCTATCCTCAAAAATGACCTCCCAGGGGCTCGTCGGGCACTCCACCAGAAGAACCATGAAGCCGCCGTCTTCGATCACGTGCCCAGGCATACCTTTTCCTTGGAGAACCTGGTCGCGTTGCTCGATGGGTTGGGTTTGACAATCAAAGATCGATTCGGGATCCGCGTCTTCTCCGACTATATGCCTGAGGATGCATTCGAAGACCCCAAGAGTTACCGAGACCTTCTTGAATTGGAAAAAGAAGCCTCGAAGCTACCCCCCTATTCTAACATCGCCCGATACCTTCACCTGATTTGTCAGAAGGGGGGATGATCGAAAGGAGCAGAGCGTGGGTATTTCTGCCGGATTGGGGCTGACCAACAACTGCGATCTCAACTGCCCCCATTGCTACCGCCCCCAGGGCGAGATCTACAATTTGACCCTTGAAGATGTCAAGGCAATCTGCGAAAACCTGGAGGTCACCTCTGTGGGCCTGGGCACGGGGGAGAACGGACTGAACCCTGATTACTTCCAGATCCTTGAGTATCTCAAAGACAGAGGAATCTCGGTCACCCTGGCCTCCAACGGCTACACCGTCGAGACGACCCCAGATGAGATCCTCAAGACCTTTTGCGACGTGGAATTCTCGATCGATTTCCCCTCTGAGGTTGAGCAGGACGGTTTTCGGGGAACGGGGAACTGGAAACGAATTCTTACCAACATCGAGCGCTGCAAACGGCTCGGCATTGAGGTGACCATCCTGGCCGTTCTCATGAGCTTGAATTACAACAAACTGGGACGATTGGCCAGAGTGGCGGCCTCCCTGGGTTGTAACCTTCGGGTCAATGTCTTTCAACCCGTCCGGGACCAGGCCTACCTCCTCACCTACAACCAGTACTGGGAGGCCTTCCAGATTCTCTTCGATGAGACAGCCTTGATGAGCTGTACCGAACCTCTGGTCAATTCGTTCTCTGGCCTCAATACCCTTCATGGCTCACCCTGCGGTCGGAGCAGCATCCGAATCACTCCCCTTAAAGAGGTATTGCCCTGCGTCTACTGGCCCGAAAAGGAGATTGAACTGAAGGACCTTCTCACATTAAAAGGGAAGGTATGGGACACCCCACCTTTCCATAATGCCAGAAAGGTCCCCACACCGTGTAAGGGTTGCGAACATCTCGACAACTGCCAGGGCGGTTGCAGGAGCCGGAATCACCTGCTCGGGAAAGGGGATCAACCTGACTACTACTGTCCCGTGTATCGCGGAGACTCAAAGAGACTCAACCCCACCCTGGCCGTCAGTAAGAACCTTCTGAGGGCCAAGAGCATATGTACAACCATCGTGAAGGGATAGGGGGATCTCCAAATTGATCTCTCTCTATTACTTGATAAAGCCATGATTAGACTGTCAAGAAAACCGGATATCCAAATCCATCTGAGTAAGAGCTCGAAAACACCCCTGCCCCGATCGGTCTACCTTGAGGTCACGAACCGCTGTAACCTCAAGTGTCCGACGTGCTTGCAGTATCGCGGCATGGAGGAGGAGCCTCGGGATCTCTCCCTCGATGAGGTCAAGGAGATCATGGGTCAGATTCCAGGACTGAAGAGGGCGGTTCTCCATGGGGTCGGCGAGCCACTCCTGAACAGGGAGCTGCCGGATATCATTGGCTACCTGAAGGGGAGAGGCGTCTACGTCCTTTTCAACTCCAACGGCCTTCTTTTGAGCCGAAAGTGGGCAGCGCAGCTTGTTTCGAGCGGGCTCGACGAACTTCGGCTTTCTCTAGACGCGGCCACTGCGTCCTCGTATGCCCGAGTCCGCGGCTCGGTTGATTTCTCAAAAGCGGTCAAAAATATCGAGGTCCTCTCCCAGTGGCGAAAAGCCAGCCATCGGTCAACGCCCAGGCTGTCCGCCTGGATGGTGGCCACCCGGGAGAACGTGGAGGATCTTCCCGAGATGATCAAACTGGCCGCTCGAGTCGGAATCGATGAGGTTTATCTGCAGAGGCTGGTGTATCCCACTGACGGGCCCGGATATGGTCTGGCGGTCAAGGAACAGGCGATAACCAATCCATCCTCTCAGATTGTCGATATTCTCCAGAGAGGCGTGTCCCTCGGCCGTCGCCTCGGTGTGTCCCTGAGGGCTTCAGGGCTGGCCTCACCCCGGGAAAGCCTCAGGGGCAAATCCAGAGACGCCGCTCCATGGCGCCAGTGCAAAAGACCTTGGGAGGTTGCCTACATTACGGCGTGGGGCAATGTCCTGCCGTGTTGCATTGCCCCCTTTTCCACCGTGGACTACCCTTCCCTGGTTCTGGGGAACGTCTTCACAGAGCCCTTTGACAGGATTTGGCGGGGTGAAAAATACCGCACATTTCGACAGATCCATCAGTCTTCCCACCCACCCGGATGTTGCGCTGCTTGCGGTATAGAGTGGAGCCTCTGAGGAGGGAAAATCATGAAAGCGATTCTGATCGTCGTTGCTAAAGAACCGGTCCCAGGGAAGGTCAAGACGCGCCTTTCTTCCCACCTCGGTGCGAGCCAGGCTTCTGAACTATACAGCCTGTTTATTCAGGACATGGTTGAGGAGATGTCCCGCCTCTCAGGGAATGCCCTTGCCCTGGCTTACACGCCAAAAGAGGCCGAACCGATATTCAAGAAAATGCTTTCTCAACCCATCCGACTCTTCCCTCAGGGCGACGGGGATCTCGGGGAGAGACTCGACGGTATCTTCCAGAGGATGTTTGCGGAAGGATATGACCAGGTCCACATCATCAACAGCGATAGCCCCGATCTGCCTCATCGCCTGGTTAGACAGTCTATCCGTCTGCTCAAGAACCCTCAAATCGAGGTTGTCCTCGGTCCATGCGCTGACGGAGGCTACTATCTGGTGGGGTTAAGAAGGCCCCTCCCTGAGCTTTTTGTGGAAATCCCCTGGAGTACCGACGAGGTGCTTCGAAAGACCCTAGACCGAGCAGGACGTCTCGGTGTAAACTGCGCTCTATTGAGCCCGTGGTACGATATTGATACCCATGATGACATGCTTAGATTCCTCGCGAATCATGGGAAAAGGAGGGATGGCAAGAGGCGACCGGGGTGGCGAACCCTGAAATACCTCAAAGCCAAAATAAGACCGATTGATTGACGCTAAGGGCTCAGGGGTCGGCGATCACCCTTCAGCAGAGTTAGGAAAAACAACCGAAATCTGTCTCCTGTGCGGTTATTCCCGAGAGATCTCGTTCCCTGACGAGCAACCGGAATGAGGGGTTTGTGTGTCTCCACAACCCGCTGAATGCTGACCGCCGATCCGTGCAAAGGGTCCGAAGAGGAAGTCATTATGCAGCTGCTCCAGAGCGGTGGGAAACAGATTGGCTACGCAACCGGCCGGGGAGGAATCAAGGAGGACCGGAAGACTCTGCTTTTCGTTCACGGTTCAGGGGGGAGCCATCTTCACTGGAACTACCAGAGGCAGTTTTTCCAAAAGCCGTACAATGTTGTCTTGATCGATCTCCCGGGTCACGGAGGGGCGAGGGGTGAGGGGGAAGACTCGGTAGAGTCCTATGCCCAACATCTCCTCTGTCTGGTCGAGTCACTACCGGGAGAGGAGTTTTGCCTTTTTGGTCACTCCTTGGGAGGAGCGATCGTCCAGACCTTCGGGCTCAGCTATCCGAACCACGTCGAAGCCCTGATCCTGGTGGGAACAGGTGCGCGGTTGAGAGTCAAGCCTGAGATCCTGACCTCCATTCAGGAGAGGTTTGAGCAAGCCGTGAGGCTGATCAATGACTATGCCTTTTCGAGAGAGGCCCCAGAAGATCTGGTTCAAAGAGGCATAGAGGCCATGCTCAACACAGGGCCTACTGTTCTCCATGGTGATTTTGTGGCGTGCGACCGATTTGATATCATGGACCGGGTCGGAGAAATCCAGGTTCCTGTCCTGGTGGTCTGTGGCAGTGAGGATCTGCTGACTCCCCCGAAATACGCCCGCTATCTGGCCGAGAAGATCAAAGGCGCCACCACGGCAATCATCGAAGGGGCGGGACATATGGTCATGATCGAACAGCCTGACGAATTCAATCGCAGGGTTCTTGGGTTCCTCCAGACCCTTTCCTCTCCTTGATTCTGCTGATGGCTGATCGGTGAGTAGTGAAGGCTTGAGAATCGCCGATTGCTGGCACTGAAGGAGCATAGAAACCAAAAATGACCTTGAGGAAGCAACTCAGGGAGATCGTTGTTGTCGTGCCCTGGCAGGCCAGCGAGGCTGTTGAGAACTTCCTCGTGGAATTGGGAGCGGTGGGCACGTCTGTCGAGCGGTTCGATCTGGAAGGTCCTACAGAAACCGTCCGGGCGTACTTTCCAGGAGAGAAACCGCTGGATGGGCTCGAAGGGTCGGTCAAAGCCTATCTGAAGGCGATTGAAGACTTTTTCCCGTCACCAGTGGGGTGGCAGTTTTCCGCGCGCCTCCTTGCAGTTAAGGATTGGCAGGAGACGTGGAAAGTGTTTTTCAGGCCCATCAGGGTCACTCGGCGAATCGTCATCAAACCCTCGTGGGAGCCTTACGAAGCCAGAGGGAAAGAAACCGTCATCGCAATCGATCCGGGAATGGCCTTTGGAACAGGCCTCCATGCCACAACGCGACTCTGCCTGGAAGTCATTGACAGAGAAATAGATCGAAGGATCAGGGCGAACCCTGGAGAGGAGAGAATAGGGCCGTCCCTTCTGGATGTGGGAACAGGGTCTGGTATCCTGGCAATTGCAGCAGCCAGACTTGGGGCACGGCCTGTGGTGGGAGTTGATACTGACGAAACAGCCATAGAGGTGGCCCGCCAGAATGTGAGATGCAACGGGGTTGAGGGGGTGGTGAGGATCGTTTCGGACAATCTCGAGGCGATCGATGGGTGTTTTGATCTCGTGGTCGCAAACATCGACCTCAGGACACTGACCGAACTGAAAGGACCCCTGACCGGCCGCGTTTGTCAGGGAGGAAGGCTGGTTCTCTCTGGAATTATCCGAAGACAGGAGGCCGGTCTCAAAGAGAGGTTTCAGGGAGAGGACTTCCTATTCGTCGAGGGAAAAAGAAGGAAGGAGTGGGGCTGTCTGGTATTTGAACGACCCTGACCCTGTTCTATGGTTCGGTCCGCAGCTGTCAGGCATCGGTTCTTCATGAAGCATGGGACAACCGTGAGTTTGGGTGGACCGATCTTGATGGCGATATGTCGGTCCTGTTCATTCGGCTGCTGACCGGTCCCTGAGCCCTGAGAACGCACATTCTTCCTGAAAGAGAGGTGGGAGGATGCCCAGATTCTTTGCTTCCGACCCCCTTATCCGTCACGGAGAGATGGTTATCTCTGGCCAGGAGGCCCGCCACATTCAGCGCGTGCTCCGTCTCAGGGTGGGCGACGGGCTTGACATCTTCGACGGAACCGGAAAGGAGTATCGGGGTGAGATCACGCGACAGGACCGCCAGGCCGTGACGGTGAGAATCCTGGAGATTGCGACGCCCGAGCGAGAGTCTCCCCTGACCGTGATCATGGGTCAGGGCCTTATCAAAGGAGACAAGATGGATTCCGTCATTCAGAAGGCAACCGAAATGGGCGTTTCCACGGTTATCCCCTTTGTCACTTCCCGTTCGGTCGCCCCCTTCGATCGTGACAGAATGGCGAAGCGCGTGAACCGTTGGCAGAGAATTGCGGTGGAATCCTCAAAACAGTGCGGTCGTGTGATTCCCCTGGGGGTCGAAAGCGTGGAATCCTTTGAAAGCCTTATCCGGCGGGCTTTTGATGGAGCAAAGAGAATCATTCTCTGGGAGAGAGGATCACGTAGCCTCAAGTCTCTCTTCCAAGGGACGGACGGAAATCGCCCGGTTCCAAAGAGGGTCTTCTTCCTCGTTGGCCCAGAGGGGGGGTTCTCAGAAGAAGAACTCAGACGGGCTGAGGAGGCTCATTTCATTCCTGTGGGGCTGGGGTCCCGGATTCTGAGAGCTGACACCGTGGGGCTAAGCTTTGTCAGCATCCTCCAATACGAATGGGGGGATTTGGGACAAATGAAAAGCAGGAGTCAGGAGTCAGGAGTCAGGATTCAGAAGAAGAGGAAGGGAACAAGAACTCTCCAAGACCCAATCGCTTGACAAAAGCTCATCGAATCGTCTTTTCTTTCCATCGATCCACTGAAGGCTCTCTTGAATGGAAACCTTACGGGTTGATCCGGGTAACCGACCTCGGGCTAGATTGCAAATATAGATGGATCCTAAAGAGGCTTATTTGAAGTCCTTCTGACCCCTGACAGCTGTCTCTAGGCTTCTCGATCCCTGTTGCGTCAAGAAGGAGCCGCAATGGATTGCGGCCCGTTTATGCCACCTGAACCTCCTTGCCAGTACCCTCATGATGAGAAAGAGCAGAGGCTTGAACCTCTGCGTCCACCGGGGGCTCGGCCAATGGGTGAGCCCCCAGATATTTCCCATAGGATTTGCACGCCTCCGTAAATTTGCACTTTCTGCGGCAGACTTCGACGTTCACCTTGGGATTTCCTCTTCGCTTTTCACAGACGACGTAAGCCATAGCACCTTCACCCCGATATATTGAGATTAGCCTATTTATACCTACAATATGTGGTCTTGTCAAGGGGAAAAAGGAGAATCTCGAACATAATTTAATTCTAATTTTCTGAAAATTATACACGAATCTCCAGAAAGCGTCTAGCTTTTTTCCCTTCATCTATCTGAGATCATGAATTTTTTTGCCCATTGAGACCACGAGTTTACTGCATTGGCGCACCGGTATCCAATTCCATACGGTTTTACCCTATCGGTGCACTCAACGGGGGAGGGTATTTTCCTTCCAGCCTTTTCCTTGCTTTTCGCCTTTTCAGCAAGGTGATCACAGCGATCAAAATGGTGACCCCGATTGTGCTGAAGAGTATTCCAAGGGCGCCCAATACGGCCTTGACCAATCGCTGTGGAAAACCGTAACCAATAGCGAGGACGACCTCCGGTCCTTCCTGCCCTTCAGGATACCAGGCGGAAAAGGCATAACTCCCCGGCTGATCGATGTTAAAGTTCAAAACAGAGGCCCCTGCTCGACTTCCCAGGGAGTATGTTGTATTCGTTGAGGTCTTGTAAAGCCTCATCGGTGCGCCTGTCTCGTTTGAAACAAGGCTGCATTGAAGGCCTGACAGGTTTGGCCTTGTCGAGTATATCCTCCCATCGAAGACACTTTGATACTCATAGAATATCGTATATTTTCCAAGATCTGAGAGCGTCATGTCATAGGTACCAGGAACGGCGACCTGCCAGAGCGAGTTCGTCAACCCTTTCAGGTTCTCAAACAGAAAAAGGACAAACGTAGAGACGCCAATCACGAAAATAAAAACGGCGAGTCCGTAGTACCAACGGCTGGGTTTGATGATGGGACGGTGCATTTCTTATGCCTCCTTGGTATGGCCTA
>CAYGBW010000160.1:0-10153 GCA_964348185.1 uncultured Thermodesulfobacteriota bacterium
TCCCGGAGAGAACGGTCCGTGATTTGGACTTTGAAATTCTCCCGAGACCGCACATTCAAAAGAATCCTTCCCCCCTGATCCATAATCTCTGTGACAACCCCTTCAAACCGGTTTCTGGCACTCGAAGCAAAGGGCTCCTCCGAGGCGATGATGTTTTCAGGATTGATTGAAACATGAGTTGCATCGTCGGTCTGCCTCCCTGGGGAGATCCACATGCGAATCCCTCCCGTATCGAAGCAGGGACCTTCCTCAGTCTGTACGACCTTCCCTGAAAAGAGATTGTCCATGGTCGGGGTGACGACAGAACCCTCAAACAAAGAAAACACCCTCTCAGTCAATCGATAGGCCTGGGATAGATTGTGCGTCGTCATCACGACGGTGGTTCCCTTTTCTCTATTTATTCTCGAAATGATCCCCTCGAGGCGATGAACATGGCGTGGGTCGACATTAGCCGTTGGTTCATCGAGAAAGAGCACCTGAGGCTCGAGGACAAGTGCTCTGGCCAGAGCGACCAATTGGGTCTCTCCACCCGACAGTCTCCTGGCTTCCCTCCTTTCAAAACCATGGAGCCCGACCCATTCAAGCGCAGCTTTGACTCTGATCTCCCGATCCTTTCTGCGAACCCCTCGGGCTCGCAACCCATAGGCGACGTTCTTGGCTACAGACATGTTGAAGAGGTAGGGACTCTGGAGCACCATGGTCAATGACCTCCGCACCAGGGTAAAGGGTCTATTGTTGTCGTAGACCGGGCGCCCCTCAAAATAGACGTCCCCCCTCGTTGGCCTGAGAACAAGACTCATGATCGAAAGGAGGGTCGTCTTCCCGGCTCCATTTGGACCGACCACCCCGTAGATTCCTCCCTTCTCAATCGAAAGGACGGGAACATCCAGGATTTTCTTCCCGTCATAAAGGTGCGCGATTCCTTTGAGGCCTAAAATCTCCATGGGTTTTCACCTAACCCGACCCCTTATCTGGAGGTAGTGAAACAGAATATTCATCGAAAAGACAACGAGGAGTAAGAAGAACCCCAGAGCGAGTCCAGGGCCAAATTCTCCCTTGCTTGTCTCAAGCGCGATGGCCGTGGTCATGGTTCTCGTGTAGAACCTGATATTGCCCCCGAGCATCATGGCTGACCCGACTTCTGAGACCGCCCGCCCGTAGCCGGCAATAATAGCCGCCACGAGTCCAAACCTCGCCTCCATCAAGATGGTCCATGTTGTTTGAAACCTTCCCGCTCCTAGGGTTCTGGCTGCCAAAGTCGCTCGGGGGTCAACGGATTGAACGGCAGCCACCGTCAGATTCAGAATAACAGGGAGGGACAAGAAAAACTCCCCCAGAATGACGGCTTTTGGAGAGAACATGAGGTTTAGAAAACCGAGCGGGGCACTTCGCGACAGAAATGCGTACCCCAGGAGGCCCACCACGACTGTCGGGAGAGCCATGGTCGTATTGAGGAGGGTTATCAAAAGAGACCTGCCCCTAAAGTCTCTTGAACCAACCAGAAAACCACAGGGAACCCCGACGAGAACAGCCAGTAGCGTTGCGCTCAGTGAAAATTCCAGAGACCGGAGGACGATGCCATAGACCTCTCGATCAAGAGAGAGGATTAAGTGAAGGGAATCTTCGAGCGCTTTCCACAAGAAGTCCACCATGACCCTCTGCAAACGTGATCTCCGACTATTTCCCTCTTTTATTAACCTAGAATAACTATTATTGACAGAAAAGACCAGATTGTGATAATAATAATACCTAATCGAATTAGACAAATCAATTTCTGGTGTTCTAGGGCTTCCTCGCTCTGTTTCTTCAATGGTGACAGGGTGATGGGAGGAGAAGACAGGTTCTGCAGGATCCCGTCCCTCTGGAGCCGCTTTCTTTCCATGCCACCAAAGGAGCCGGTAAAATGAAAACGTTCACGTCTTCCGTCGTGTTCTTGCTGTGTCTCACAGCCACCTCCTTGGGTCACGCCCAAGACCAGCGGCTTAGGATCGCCAGCACGACAAGCACAGATAACACCGGTCTGTTCGGTGCCTTGAATCCCCCCTTCGAGAGGATGTTTCATTGTCGCGTGGACGTAATCGCCCAGGGAACTGGAAAGGCCTTAAAGACAGGCGAAATGGGTGATTGTGATGTGGTTTTCATTCACTCCCGCCCGGACGAGGAGAGGTTTGTCGAGGCGGGGTATGGCGTCAATCGCCGGGATGTGATGTACAACGATTTTGTCGTCCTTGGCCCGACAGAGGACCCTGCAAACATCAGAGGGCTCAAGGACGCTGCCGAGGCCCTGAATAGAATCGCCGGCAGCAAAACCCCTTTCATCTCCCGGGGCGATGATTCAGGAACCCACAAGAAAGAAAGGGCGCTCTGGGAAAAGGGAGGGATCAGTCCAAAGGGTCGGTGGTACATTGAATCTGGACAGGGCATGGGTGCAGTTCTCCAGATGGCCAATGAAAAGAGGGCCTACACTCTGTCTGACCGGGGAACCTATCTCGCCTACAAGATGAAAATCGATCTCGAAACGCTGGCCGAGGGGGATCCCCAACTCTTCAATCCCTATGGAATCATCGCGCTAAACCCTGCGAAATACCCCAAAGCGAATTACACCCTGGCGATGGCGTATATCGGTTGGGTGACTTCTCGAGAAGGACAGAGAATCATCCGGGAATTTGGAAAGGACAGGTTTGGTCAGGCCCTTTTCATACCCCTGGCCGTGCCTTAACACGGGGTTCAGGGTTCAGCTCTCAGTCAGAACAAGTCCGACCAGCGATCCCTGATCTCTGACGGCTGATCTTTCAGCCTTCAAACAGGACTTTGCCAGCATCCCTTAAATTGTAGCCGGGCAGAGAACGGGATAGCTTTCGGATCTTTGCAGGATCTATGTAGCCTGTAAACTCCTTCACGACCTTTGTGGACCAGAGCCTTTTGGGAATGACGAGGTCGAATCTTTCCTCTTGGAGAGGAAAGAAATCGAGGGACAAAAGATGGGCAACGTACTCGATGCCAAGCCCCACATCTGCCTCCTCCAAGAAGACCCGTAGCCCCACCTCCAGGTGGCTGTCTACCTCGTTGGCAAAACCCACAATTTCCCTTTCCTCTAATCCAGTCTGTCCCAGGAGATATTCAAGGAAAAGCCTCGTTCCAGACCCCTTGTTCCGATTTATGAACCTCGCTTTCTTTTTGACAACGTCCTCTGGACTCTTGATTCCCAGGGGATTTCCCTTTTTCACAATCAGACCTTGGCTTCTGTACCAGAGGTTGATGACGACATACTCCTGGGATGACAAGTATCTGGCAAGAAAGGGAAGGTTATACTCTCCCGTCTCCACGTCCAGAAGATGAATACAACAGGCCTGCGCCTTGCATTGAGAGAGGCACTGGATACCCTTCAGACTGCCAACCGGCGAATAAAAGGTCAGAGATCTTGGGAATCGTTCTCGTGAGTAATAGGCCAATAACCTTCCCAAAAGGATGTCGTCGCTTCCCGCAATGAGGAGGTCTTCCTCCCGTTGGACATTCTCTTCGATCCACCGCAAGACATGCCACTTAGGGAAAAGCCATTTCCCTGTAATTCTTACGTGGGGGATATCCCCTTCCTTGATCAGCTGATATACTTTTTTCTCGTTGAGCCGTAAGAACTCAGCAAGCTCTTTCGTCGTGAGCAGATCCTCCATGGTTTACCCTCATAGCATGAGCCGGACAAATTGTCAACAAGAGACCCTGACGGACGTCCTATGACAAAAACTATCGAATCACGACAAGAACAACCGAATACGACTGCCTTTCTCCTCTCTCCGCAAAAACAGGGGTCCCACACGGATCAGTGTTCGCCTTCCGTCCCATATCCCCAGGAAAGACGCGTCAGAAGGCCGAAAGACGCCCGGCCTTCTCCCGACGACCAAGGGACCGTTCGAGAATCTGGGCGGGCTGGAGTCGCAGGGCCTTCACCCTCCCAACGCCTGTGCCACGGAAGAAGGGCCCTCCCCTTGGAGGCCGGATGGCCAAGAGCCAAGACGGAAAAACCCCAAGAACCTCGGATCAATCCCCCTTTTGGCGATTGACTTTTTATCAGGGAAGAGGTAAAGATAATAGAGACATTCTCCGAGCCTTCTTCCTAAATTGATCTTGCCGGGTGAACATGGAAGATGGCCGAAAGGGTATGGAGGGAAACTGCCATACCTCCCGTGTTTGGAAAGGAGAGTCTGTTTGGGTTTCCAACCCTGACCAGCGCCAACGCGGGCTGGTCTTTATCTTTGAGGAGGCCGTCCTTGCCGTTCACTGGGTTTTTCAAGGTCAAGACTCCACGGGAAGTCTATTCGATTCTGGAGCGATTCGGTCCCCTAGGGACAGAGGAAATAGCCCTCGATGAGAGCCTCCACAGGGTCTTGGCCCGGGAAGTCATTTCACCGATCGACCTCCCTCCCTTCGACCGATCCACCGTAGACGGATACGCTGTCAGGGCGCGGGACACCTACGGTGCTTCAGAGAGCAATCCCATCCTACTAACGGTGGTTGGAGAGGTCCTTATGGGTGTTTCGACAGATCTCGTTGTGTCTCATGGGAAGGCGGCCAAGATCCCAACCGGTGGGATGATCCCCCAGGGGGCCGACTCGGTTTTGATGGTGGAGTTCTCTGAACCGGTAGATGACAGAACCATCCAGGTGAAAAAAACAGTCGCGCCCCTCGAAAACGTGATCGAGCGGGGAGAGGATATCAAAGAGGGAGAGAGAATACTCTCCCCTGGGCGCAGGGTCCGCCCCCAGGATATGGGGGCAATGGCCGCCTTAGGAAAGTCGAGGGTTGTCGTCTACAAGAAGCCCAGGATTTCCATTGTCTCCTCTGGAGATGAGATCGTCGACATAACGCGGGAACCCAGATTGGGAGAAATCCGGGATGTGAATCGTTACGCCTTGATTGCCCAGGTAGAGGTAGCGGGAGGAGCCCCCTTTTTCATGGGCATCGCGCGGGATTCTTTTGAGAATCTGAGATCCCTCTGTGAGAAAGGCCTCGACACAGCCGACATGCTCATCATATCGGGGGGAAGTTCCGTAGGAACCCTGGATTACACCACTGAGGTCATCAGATCCTTTCCGGATTCTGAAATCATGGTTCACGGGGTGTCTGTGCGACCGGGCAAACCAACCATTATTGGTAGATCCGGCCACAAACCCGTTGTGGGTCTCCCCGGTCATCCGGTGTCTGCCATGGTCGTTTTTGACCTGTTCATGAGGCCTCTCATCTGGAAACTGGCCGGCAATGGGTCGTCTCTTTCCCCTCTCGGAAAGAAGGTTTCGGCCATCCTGACCCGAAATGTGTCCTCTCCCCCCGGAAGAGAGGACTACATCCGGGTCAAGGCCGAAAAGAGGGAAGACCAGGTTTGGGCCCATCCGATTCTGGGCAAATCCGGCTCGATTTCGACCATGGTCAAGGCAAACGGTCTGATCAAGATCGAAATCGATTCAGAAGGCCTCGAGGAGGGCAGCCAGGTCGAGGTTTTGCTCTTTTGATTGGCACATATGAAGCAGAAAAGGTATCTGGACAAAAAACCTCTGGAGGAAACAAGGGACCTGTTCCTGTCAAAGCTCGGGCCCTTCATTGACGCCTTCCAAACGGACCGGGTTGAGTGTGTGCCAGTCGATGAAGCCCTTCATCGAATCACCGCCAATCCCGTCTTTGCCAGAATATCCTGTCCCCATTACCATGCTGCAGCCATGGATGGTTTCGCCGTTCTAGCCGATTCGACCTTTGGAGCGACAGAGTCCCGTCCCAGGCAACTGAGATTGGGCAAAGACGCCTTTCAAGTGGATACCGGCGCTCCCATACCCGGTGGCACCAACGCCGTAGTCAAGATCGAAGATGTTCATTTTGTCCACAACGAGACTGTGGAAATCGAAAAAGGGGTCTATCCGTGGCAGAATGTAAGGGTCATGGGAGAGGATCTTGTGGCAGGGGAGATGATTCTACCCGAAAACCACCGTATTGGCCCGTACGACATGGGGGCGCTCCTGGCTGGTGGGATCTGGGATGTCGATGTCCGAAAAAAACCCAGGATTACGGTCATCCCCACGGGTTCTGAACTGGTGGAACCCGGCTCCACTCTCAAGAGGGGAGATATCATCGAGTTCAATTCCACTCTCCTAAAAGGGCTTATCGTCGAGGATGGCGCGCAGTTTTGCCGCTCTCCCATCCTGAGAGATGACTATGAAGCCCTCCGATCAGGTCTCCTTCGAGCCTTGAAAGAATCCGATGTGGTCCTGGTCGTTGCTGGTACCTCTGCCGGCTCCCGTGACTTTACCTTCAGGCTTCTCGATGAACTGGGGGAGGTTCTGGTCCATGGCGTCAGCATCATGCCGGGCAAGCCGACAATCCTCAGTCTGGTTCAGGGGAGACCCGTTGTTGGTATTCCCGGTTACCCGGTCTCAGCGACGATCGCGTACGAGCAGTTTGTGAGGCCTCTGGTGTCGGCTCTTCTCTGTGTCCGTGATACAACGAGGAGGCAGGTCACGGCGGTTCCGGTCGCAAATATTCCCTCAAAACTGGGAATAGACGAGTTTCTCCGTGTCAGATTGGGAAAAATCGGCTCCACATTGATCGCCACTCCACTGCCAAGAGGCGCTGGCATCGTTACCTCCCTTGCCAAAGCAGATGGAATCGTCCGAATCTCCCGACTATCAGAGGGGCTCAAGGAGGGTGAAGCGGTCCCGGTCGAGCTTCTTCTCAAGGAAGAAGAGATCAAGAATAGGATCATCATGATCGGAAGCCACGACCTGATTCTCGATCTCCTTTCGACGCATCTCAGCCGGACCTATCCCGAGTTCAGCCTCTCTTCAACCCATGTGGGAAGCATGGGGGGACTCATCGCTGTTCAGAAGGGGAGAGCCCATTTGGCAGGGATCCATCTCTTTGACCCGGAAACACAGCAGTATAATCTCCCCTATGTCAAAAGGGTTTTTGGGGAAACGATGGTCCATCTGGTCCATCTGGTGTTTAGGCAGCAGGGTCTTCTCGTTGCTCCTGGGAATCCCAAGAACATCCAGGGAGTGAAGGATCTCACCCGTGAGGGGGTTGTATTTGTCAATCGCCAGAGGGGGTCAGGAACCCGGATGCTTCTCGACCACCTTCTTCTTGAACACCACATAAGGCCGGAAGCCGTGGAGGGCTATGAACGGGAGGAGGTCACCCATATGGCTGTCGCTGTGGCTGTTCTGTCGGACAGTGCGGACACCGGAGTGGGTATCTACTCTGCCGCGCGGGCTCTCGATCTCTCCTTCGTGCCCCTGGCGATGGAACGGTATGATCTGGTTATTCCGGATCCTTTCCTCCGTGAGGAGAAAATTCAAGCCCTCCTTGAGATCATCCGTTCCGAGCCCTTTAAGCGGTCGGTGGAGAACCTCGGAGGATACGACGTCTCACGAATGGGCGAACGCCTGAGCCTAGATTGAGGGACGGAACGGAGAGGTTTCCCGAATCATGGCTGACCTCATAGATAGCTTCAATCGAAAAATCGAGTACCTGCGGATCTCCATCACCGACCGTTGCAATCTTCGGTGCCGTTACTGTATGCCCGAGGAGGGAATCGATCTGATCCCTCAAGATGACATCCTCACCTTCGAGGAGATTATTCGCGTGGTCCGGGTGTTTGCGAAACTGGGGATCTCAAAGGTCCGCCTCACAGGGGGAGAGCCCTTGGTTCGGACGGGAGTGGTGGATTTGATTCACCGTCTCGGGCGGATTGAGGGGATTCATGACCTCAGCCTTACGACGAATGGGATCCTTTTGGAGCCATTCGCCGGGCCCCTCTTTGCAGCGGGCCTCAAACGCGTAAACATCAGCCTCGACTCCCTGCGACCGGAGCGATTCCATCATATCGCGCGTCGGGACGCCTTCCATCGGGTCTGGGGGGGCATCGAAAAATCACTCCAGGTGGGCTTTCATCCGGTAAAGCTGAACGTCGTCGCTATCAGGGGCGTCAACGAGGATGAGATACTCGATTTCGCTCGGCTCACCATGGAAAGGCCCGTCCACGTCAGGTTCATCGAATACATGCCCTCCGGAGAACATCAGGCGTGGAAACCAGAGCGTGTTCTTACCATTGGCCAGATCCGGGATGAAATCGAGCGTCTAGGGCCTCTCTCAAGTGAGAATTCCGAGGGTCACACCGGACCTGCCACCACGTATCGTTGGGAAGGAGCCCCTGGAAGGATTGGTTTCATCAGCCCAGTGAGTCGCCATTTCTGCGACCACTGTAATCGCCTCCGCCTGACCTCAGATGGAAAGCTGAGAACCTGTCTCTTCTCTGACGACGAGATCGATCTGAGGACCTATCTGCGAAACGGGTGCAGTGATCGGAAACTGGCGGAACTTCTTGAGCTGGCCTTAATGAAAAAGCCGGAGGGGCATTCCATCAACACCCACTATTTCAAGAAGTGTCAGCGGAACATGTCCTCCATCGGGGGATGAGAATAGGAGGGACTGCAGTCCTGACAAAAGGAGCGGTTTATGGCGGAGTTTACCCATTTGGATCATGAGGGAAGGCCAAGAATGGTTGATGTGAGTGACAAGGAGGTTACTTCCAGGCAGGCTGTTGTCCGGGGCAGGGTCTCCATGGCTCCCCATACCTTCCAGATGATCGTGGACAAAAAGATCGCAAAAGGGGATGTTCTGGGAGTTGCACGGATTGCTGGAATCATGGCGGCCAAGAGGACGTCCGATCTTATCCCTCTGTGCCACCCCCTGAACATCACCAGCGTCGAGATCGACTTTTCCCCTGATCCCGATGAAGCCGCCTTTGACATCGAGGCGAGGGTGAAAACCGAGGGGAAAACCGGTGTGGAAATGGAGGCCTTTGTGGCGGTCGCCACGGCCGCCATAACCATCTATGACATGTGCAAGGCCGTAGACCGGGCCATGGCCGTCTCGGACATCCATCTCGTCGAAAAGAGCGGGGGGAGAAGCGGGAGATATGTCAACCGAAAACACCGATAGGAAAAGAGAGGAAATGCAAAAGGGAACGGTGCTGTCCGTCAATATCAGTGATACCAAGGGAACGCAAAAGAACAACGTGGGGCGAGCAGAGATTCTGGAGGGCTTTGGGATCAAGAACGATGCCCATGGAGGTCCCTGGCATCGCCAGGTGAGCCTGCTCGCTGAAGAAAGCATCGAGAAGATGAGGAAACTGGGCCTAGATGTGAGGTGTGGTGATTTTGCGGAAAACATAACGACGCAAGGGCTCGACCTGGTTAACCTCCCCGTGGGAACGCGTCTCAGAATCGGGCCGTCCGTGGTTCTTGAGGTCACCCAGATCGGAAAGGAATGCCATACCCGCTGTTCAATCTACTACCAGGCTGGGGACTGCGTCATGCCGACTGAGGGCATCTTTGCGAGGGTCCTATCTGGAGGGTCCGTTCGGGTCGGGAACACCATCGAGGTAATCGAGACAGAGTGAGAGACCAGGCTCATCGTTCAGACAAAAAGGTGAAGGGAGAGGCGCGATCTTCCGTCCTCTCCACCGGAGCAGTTCTGCTATGTTCAAAACATCGATCATCACTGTGAGCGACAGGGGCTCTCGTGGCGAACGTGAGGACAAAAGCGGCCCCGCCATCCAGGAGGGCCTTCAGGGGTTGGAATTTGAGGTCATCGATTACCGAATCGTTCCGGATGAGAGGGATCAGATTCGCGAAGCCCTGATAGATGCGATCGACCAGCTGGGGGCCGATCTGGTTTTCACCACGGGAGGAACTGGACTGAGTCCCCGCGATGTCACCCCCGATGCAACCCTGGACGTTATCGACAAAGAGGTCCCTGGCTTTGCCGAGGCCATGAGAGCGGAAAGTCTGAAGAAAACCCCTCACGCTATGGTATCTCGGGCCCTCTGCGGTGTTCGGAAGTCTTCACTCATCGTGAATCTGCCCGGAAGCCCCAAGGCAGTGGCCGAATGTCTCAAAGCGATTCTTCCCGCTCTACCCCACGCCCTTTCCAAACTCCAAGGGGATCCCTCAGAATGTGGACCTAGTTAGTCCTCACTGAAAAACGCCCCCGACCCTCTCTGTACGGAGTTTTTGACCCATTCTAAGGCTCGGTCGTTCGATCTTCCGAACTCGGCCTGGCGGCCTCAGACAGCGGAATCTCGCCCCTTCGGGGACACTCCCTTCGCCAA
>CAYGBW010000161.1:0-12250 GCA_964348185.1 uncultured Thermodesulfobacteriota bacterium
GGAGTTTTTGACCCGTTCTAAGGCTCGGTCGTTCGATCTTCCGAACTCGGCCTGGCGGCCTCAGACAGCGGAATCTCGCCCCTTCGGGGACACCCTCCTTCGGCAAGCTCAGGACAAGCTCTTCGCCAAGACGGGTAGCCCCAAAAACTCCGTAATGTTCGCTCCAGGGACATTTTTCAGTGACGACTAGAACAGGCCAAAATCGATCAACCCCCCCCAAGACATCCTATTTACTTCCGCAAAAGCCTTTGCCCTTTGTTAGGCTTTAATCCTCAGTGTCTCCAATGATTCCCTTCACCTTATCTCGGCCTTGGTGGCCTCTTCCGGGTGGACTCGAGGACGGGTACCGTGTTCCAAAGCGGCCATTACCGGAACCAGATATTTCTCAGTGGCCGCCTCTTTAGCGTGGTCTTTGAGCTTGTCGAAGATGGGGGGGGCCGAGCCGGTAAACCCTTTTGCCCCAAAGACGTCTAAATATCCAAGACCGCTGAAAAGGAGAAACCTGAATGAAAGGGTTGGAAAAGCTGGCTTGGTTCTTATTTATTCTGCTCCTGGTGACGATTCCGATCACCTCAGCCCAAGCACGACCAGGGTTGGAAGATCCAGAGGGAGAAGAAACGATCCTCGTCGGGCGGATCTCGCACGTTGAGGGACAGCTATGGCGATTTGTGCCTGACAACGGAGACTGGGTTGCCACTGGCAAGGACACGCCATTTGGTTTGGAGGATGCCCTGCACTCCGATGGAGACGGGAGGGCAGAGATCATAATCCCAAACAACACATGGATCAGGATAGATGGCGATACACAGATTCAGATCATGGGACTCCGAGACGATTTAACCGAAATTGATGTCGCCTCGGGTCTGGTTCGCTTCTGCAATAAAGGCTCTGACGTGCTAATCAAAGCCACCACGCCGTTTGGTTATGTGGTCGCCCCCGGGGAAACGACCTTTGATTTGTACGTGGGAGATGACTCTGTCGAAGTAACCGCTTTGAAGGGAACCGTGGATTTTGTTCACAACAGGTCCGAGATGGGGTATAGCGTGATCGCAGACTCATCGTCTATTCTCGCAGACGGTTTACAGGTGAGCGCTGGAGTCGGCCATGTGAACGGCTCTTGGAACCAGTGGAATAGGGGTCGAGAGAACCTGTGGGCTAGAAGGTTACAAGGGAAAGGAGAATCGGCAAATTATCTACCTCCAAGGCTTCATCACGAGGCTTACGTTCTCGAAGCCCATGGGAGATGGGAAGGGGTTTACTATGACGGAGTCTACCGCTATTTCTGGCGTCCCATTCATGTCAGGGGTGGCTGGGAGCCATTTACCGTAGGGAGATGGATCGTGTGGTACGGCGACCATACGTGGATCCCCTATGAACCATTTGGGTATGTCACTCACCACTATGGAAGCTGGGTGTTTCTGGGAGGGCATTGGTATTGGGCCCCACCTGTGGCTCCCATGAGGATTCATGGACGCCCTCGCCTTCTCAATGTCCCATTTGCTTGGTATCCGGGAAGAGTCGTCTGGATACGCTTCGGTATCTATGTGGGTTGGGTGCCCTTAGCTCCCCATGAACCCTATTACTGCTACCGCCCCTGGGGACCGCACACCGTCGTCGTTAAGAGGATGAACATACCTCATCTGAAGATTAGGATAGACAGATACAGAAACTTCAAGCACGCCGTGATCATCAACCGGAACAACCTTCATGGCACAAGGAACTACCGGCATGTCAAGATCAGAAACGTTAATAGTACCAACATCGTCAGAGATTACCGGGTCTTACCCGTTCTCAACGGCACCGTCACAAAAAAACATAATAACGGGGGAAAACGTCTCAATTCTTCGAATGTTAACATGGCACGAGGACACCATCGGAAGGCCGCCAGGGGTCAACGGCAAAACCAACGAAGTGGAAAAAGAGGTCCTAGGGCAGAAGCGAAACCGATTCCCCAGAATCCTTGGGGGATCAGGCAAAGGGGAGTTACAGAGAGAAACCGGGTGAGACCCCCAAACGTCAAGGATCGGGTGGGCTCTCTGAATCAGCACCGAAAGGCTGCGTCGCAAGCAAAACTCGAGGACCGAGAACGGAAGAGAAGGGCACGATCAAGGGCAGGAAATCGGGGACAGGTCGGAAGTGAAGCTCCCCGTGCCAATTCACCGACGCACCAAAGCCGTCATGGCGACGGCACGCCGCGGGGCAACCTGCTACGCCGGAGTAGCCGCTTCGGCTACGAAGGTCGAGTCCGCGCGAAGGCGAGTGAAGGAGAGAGGAGACAGGGGAGAACACCAACGAGGTCTGTGAAACGGCAAGGGACTCAACCGGTGAACCAAAAGCAACGCTTGAGGGAGCCGCGAAGGGGTCTCCAGAAAATGCCACCCAGATCTAGACAACAGGTCCAAGGGCGACAGAAAAGAAGAGAGCCGTGGCAGGGTCCTCAACTGGGTCAGGGGCAAAGACCCAAGCAGGACGACCGACGTCGAGGGGGAGGAGAGAGAAAAACAGGAGGAGGGTAGAGGTTGTGAGATTCTTGTTTTTCGTGTTATGAATATTCGCCAAGGGTCGAGTATGAGATGGACGGTGAGAGACTCTGGCCGCGTGTCGCAAGGAAACCGAAAAGGGGTTTCTCTGATCTCAACAGGTAGGCGGTCCACCAACGGTGGAAGTGGACAGGAATCGACGCGCAGATTAGAGTATTCTCTGTGGCTCATAAAGCAATAAGAGCAATTCACGGCGACGATCAAATCGCTGAACTTCGAGGGGAAGGGCGCTCCATGCGGTTGAAAGACGAAGAATTGGTCGCTCGTGCCCAGAAAAACGATCAGTCGGCCACAGCCGAATTTGTTCGGCGTTACCAGCAAAAGGTGTACGCAATCGCTTACCACCTGTGCTCTGGAGACAGTGAAGAAGCGCAAGATCTCACCCAGGAGGCTTTTTTGAGGGTCTTTCGAAATATCAAAACATTTCGTGGAAAATCGTCGTTTTATACCTGGTTTTATCGTATCATTGTGAATACCTGTTTGGATGGAAGAAGACGTCGTCGGAAGTGGGAACGAATCTTTTCGCCCTGGCGACCCCGGCCGAAAGACGAAGCACGAGCAAACGAACGATTGGAAGAACAACCGGATGCAGGGGAAAACAGTAATCCCATGAAGGTTTTGACCGGTAAGCAACTGACCCAGGATATTCGGAAAGCCATGATGACCCTCCCTGAGAGACAACGGGTAGCTTTTCAACTCAAGGCGTTCCAAGAGATGAGCATTCGCGAAATCGCTGAAATCATGGGATCGACAGAAGGAACGGTTAAGAGCCATCTCTTTCGAGCAACCCACACTCTGCGAAAGGTCTTAAAAGACTGGGCGGTGTCATAGGAGAGGTGAAGCGATGAAGCCATGTCCTGACCACAAAGAGACTCTGCTTTTGGACCTATTCGGGGAACTGAACCCGAATGAACGTTCAGCCTGGGAGAACCATCTCGAGACGTGCGAGGGCTGCCGCGGAGAACGGCAACAGGTGATGCGTTTCCTTGACACGGTGAGAGTAAACATGCCTTCCCCGGCGCTCTCTCGCGACAAGGCCGCTGCCCTTGCCGGCTCTATCAATCGGAAACTGATGGGGGAGCGAGAGCAGGGGTGGTGGCGAAAACGGCTCTTGGGTGTGCCTAACAGGTTCATTCCTGCCTTGGCCGCGGCCTCCATACTGATAGGGGTATTCGGATGGTTCGGTGTGAAGGGACCTAGAGACCCTTCCTCCATTCGAGGTGACTCGAATCTCAAGTCAGAGGAGCAGATACTTGTCAAGGATTTGGACATCATTATGAACCTGGAGCTCTTGGAAGAAATGGATACCCTCCAGAAACTGGTCCGAGTCGTCGACCACCGAGATGTCATACGACAGCCTTTCTAGCCGGTGGCCAACTGGGGGCCTGGAGGATGACTCAATATGGTAAAACCCGTCGATAGACCGTTGAGGTGCTTGAGCCGATGGGGTATTGTCACCCCTTTAGCCTTGGGAATCATAATCGGCGCCTCCCCTTCGGCCTGGAGCCAATCCAAGAAACACCAGGAAAAGAACTGGAAAACCTATCAGCGCTTGTCTCCTGACGAGAAGACCGACTTCAACAGGAAGCTCAAAAAGTGGAAGTCCCTGCCTCCTGAAAGACAAAACGTCTTGCGTCAGAGAATGGAACAGTGGAACCAGCTTCCTCCCCAGGAACGTTCACTCTACGAGAAGCGGTTTGATCAATGGCAAAGGCTTTCGCCCGAGGAGCGTCAGAGAATTCGGAAAAAACTCGATAGAGCGAACGGATTACCCCCCCAAGAGCAAGAGGAAATTCGTCGAAGATTCCGTTCGCCATAGCGGATTGTAGCGATGTAGACTTGATGCGAATGAGCACCCATAGGGATCAGTTTGAGCAGGAATTTCATGGAGTCTCTCAAAAGACAGGTTCGGTAAACCCATTGGCCCCGCTAGACGTCTAAATCTCTAGAACCTCCAAAAAGGGGAAGTCAAAACGAAGAGAATGGAAAATTGGGTTGGCGAGAGACGACGCGGTGATTGTCATGGATGCTTTTGCACTATGTCCACAGGTGAGATAGTTGGGGGGGAAGGGCGGTCGGATTTCCCTTCTCATCTTCTCCGTAATTGTAATCAGATAAGAGTCTTAGATCCTGAAGGACTCTCCTATCACCTCTAAGCAGTACCGTTTTGTAACCCTTTCGAGCAATCAATCCTGCGGCCATCGTGATACTCAGCACATTGCCAGCATCATATTCGTTGCCCTCCACGATCATGGAAAGCTTCGTTCCATAATGCTTTACTAACTTCGCAACCAAACTGGCAGGTCTTAAATGGAATCCGAGCTTCTCTGGAACCTTCAGCTCACAGGTATCGATTTCAGTATATTTTCCAAGGATTTCACTGGCCAAATCTTTGCCCTTTTGCAAATATCTATTGGTGTAAAACAGCGCAAAGTTTACCATGATATCCAAGATATGAGATTCATCAATAATAGCAGATATCTCCCTTCCGTCTTTGCCCTGTCGGGTTGTACGGATATGCCTCTGGTATAGATGAGAAAGCCAATTGACAACGCTCAGGAGATGCAAAGGCACTGAGATAAAACCTCTAAGCCTTTTCAGGCCTTCATCCTGCGATTCTAGTGGCGTGCGTTTAATATGATGGTCATAGGTCGACTGGAGGTTGTGAACAAGCGCAATAACTTCCCTCGATCTTTCCTCGTTGACCTTATTGAGTATCGTGTTCTCAAGATCATCTAAATCGCTGTTTACACGATTCCACCCAAAATGCTCAACCTTCTCAATGACACCCAGGTATTGAGTCGCTATTTTCGCCAGGATTTTCTGGGCATCGAAATCCTCTTCTTCATCTATGGTGTAGGGTAGGCGCTTTTGGGGGTAAACCTCTCTGAAGAAATCCTCCTTGAGCGTTCCCCTCGGAAACTTAATGCCCAGCCTTAATGACTCCTCTTTAACCTCTTCGTAAAGAGAAAGTATGGTTTTATCGAGGAATGTTGACACATTTTGGACTTCTTTGAGTAACTCATCGGCCTCCTCATCGGTAAGGTCATAGGCAGGGTACCTGTTGAGGATGTGTTTTAGACTAAACGCAACCTTTGCCAGGTTCCTGATCGAGGCGACGATTTCACAGAAGAAGTACCAGGTTCGATTGTCCCTGGCACAGTGGTCGTCCAGAAAACTCTCCAGCTCCTCAGATTCCTCAATCAGATGGGCATAGAATCTTCGAGTATGTGATTTGTGATCTCTATGGAGGAAGTTATAGATTTTGAGGAAATTTTGAGCATGCTCCTGGGCCAGCTTGAGAAAATCCTTTTCTGTGATGACCTCGGTTAAGGACCCTTTCATAGAGAGACCGCCTGCCAATGAATCTCAACCTGGTCAATTCTATCACAACTCTCACTGTAAAAGAACAGGTTGGAACAGTCTTCGATAGAGCTTCCCACCTCGTAAGGGGGATGCATTGTTCTTTCCCACCCTTCCGTCTACCGCCTCTCTGCCACCGGGTCAGGCAGGTCCCCACGTTTGTCAGCCCTTGATAGATCGGCCTTGTGGCGACTCCAGGTTTTTCTGTTGAGCCTGTCCGTCATGCCGGTCCTCAACGGATTTCCATGAATATACCGGACCCCATTCAAAAAACTAGCCTAATCCGGTTTCTGTGACAGGGATTGGCATGGACAACCCTCGCAAAAAAGTTTAGCATAATATTAGGGTAACGGAATCCGATTTTCGTCCTATCCCCTTCGCCGAAAGGAGAGAAGAAATGGCTGACGAGAAGGCGATTGCAGAGACGGTGGCCACGCTTGTCCGTGAGGGTTTCGTTCATGAGTTCGGTAAGCCCTTGATAGAGATAAGAGAATCCTCGTTATGGAAAGAGGTGCGCCGTACCGGATCGAGATTGTGGCTTGACACCGGTGACATAGAGGAAGCCTCAAGCCTGTGGAGTGCGGAGTTTGAGGCGCTCACAACCAATAATACCCTCCTAAACAAAGAGGTTCAGAAGGGCATCTACGACGACTTGATCCGCGAGGCTGCCTCAGCCATAAGAAAGGTCGCCTCTGAGATCGATGAGAGACGGTTGTTGCTGGAGGTGGCATTCGTTCTGAACGGCTATCATGGCCTCAGGCTTGTGGAGCAGTTCGATGCCCACGTGAGCGTCGAGCTCCACACCGATCTCGCGAATGATTTGGAACGAACGGTGAGCTACGGCAGGAGGTTTTACGAAATCTGTCCCGAGAGATTCTATGTGAAGGTTCCCCTTGCCCCGGCAGGATTTCTCGCTGCTCGGAAGCTCGGTGAGGGGGGTGTTCCCGTGAACTTCACCCTGGGTTTCTCCGCCAGACAGAACTACCTGGCCGCCCTCCTATCACGTCCTCGCTACGTCAACGTCTTCATGGGTAGGCTCAATTCGTTCGTAGCTGACGGCAATCTCGGCGACGGCGAAAACGTGGGCGAAAAGACCACACTCGCAACCCAGAGGGAGATCCTGAAACTCCGGGAGAAGGGAAGGACGGAAACCCACCTCATCGGGGCAAGTATGAGAGCGGGATATCAGATTGCATCTCTTGCCGGTATTGATGTGCTCACGATGCCCCCCAAAGTCGCCGCCCAGTACCGGGAGAATCCACCAGGGGAGGTCTCCTCCCAGGTGGATAAGGACCCCTCTGTGAGGCTTGCAGAGGGAGTGAAGCTTGATGATTTCAACGGCATGACCTTGTGGGAAGTGCCGGACGCATTCAAAAGCTGTGTGGAGGATCTCTTGAAAGAGGATATCGATACCTTAACTCCGGAGAATCTCCAGGCCCACTTCGAGGCCACAGGTTTTGGCGATTTCCTTCCCCGGTGGACCGATGAGGATCGCCGAACGGTTGCTACCGACGGGAAGATCCCGGTCTATGAAAGGTGGAAGGACAGACTCTCGTCCGGCAAAATTGGCATGGATTCCCTCGTGAATATCAGCGGGCTTTACTCGTTTGCCACGGACCAGAAGTCCCTGGACGACCGCATAAGATCGTTGCTCTGACAACTCGGTGGATTGGGTGAAACCTGCAGGGCGATACGACGTACGCTGAACGACAGTCCATACTTGCTGCCCAAGGGGAGTTTTGATCGGTCTTTCCACACAGCCTGTCAGTCCACCCTAGCTCAACAGGCCGTATGATCTTGATCGAAGACGTAGCCGAGGTTCGCAGCTTTCGTCTGGCCCGGACTGTCCTTGGGCGGGGGCTTTACTACACGGCTGCCTACTGGGTGGACGGTTTGATGATCGACACGGGTTGCGCCTACACGGTCCGGGAACTGATCTCGGCCCTACGTGGAGTTCCTGTCGAGTGCATCGTTAACACCCACAGCCACGAGGATCACATCGGGGCAAATGCGGCGCTCGTGCGGCGATCTGGGGCGCAGATCGCGGTCCACCCCTCAGGCTTAGATGTTCTGGCCTCGCCACGGGAGCGGCAACCCCTCAGGTTCTATCAGCGGGTCATGTGGGGTTATCCTGATCCTTCTCTGGGGGCGGCCATAGGGGAAACGGTCGAAACGGAAAGGCATCATTTCGAGGTTATCCACACCCCAGGTCACGGTCCTGATCACATCTGTCTCTACGAGCGCGACCGGGGTTGGCTCTTTAGCGGTGATGCCTACATTGGGGGCCGCGACAAGGCGCTCAGGGCCGACTTTAACATCTGGCAGGTCATCGATTCTCTGAAGAAACTCGTCAAACTGGACCTGACTTTACTCTTCACGGGCAGCGGACGGGTCCGTGGGAACGCTCGAACGGATCTGTTGGAAAAGATTCACTATCTGGAGGATACGGCCGATGAGGTTTTAAAACTGCACCAACGCGGCTTCAGTTATAGTAAAATCAGGCGCGAGGTGTTCGGACGGGAGCTACCCATTTCCTACCTAACCCTAGGCCATTTCAGCGGAAAAAACCTCGTCCGGTCTATTGTGGAGGATGATTCAGCCGCCCGGTAAGGTGAGTCAAGCACCCCGGGTCTGCGAAGTTCGTCCAGCCTGCAACACAGAAGAGGGCTTCCCCCTCTGCGAGGCGTTGATTACTGAGCTCAAAGCCGGGTGGGGTCTGCTCTTGACGCCTGCTTAAGAGAGAAACCAGGTTACAGCTCTTCCTCGTTTTTGATCCCGAGCACTCAGTTCTTTCTTCTTTCAATGGCCCTGCACACCGTCCTGTATTTGTCCGTCTAGGGCTGTTGGCCGATCTGTTTCAAGCTGTCACGTCCTCATGGGCGGGGCGGGTAGACCGCCCCATTCGAAGGCTCCTTGAGAAATCCCCTTACAAATGCCCATCAATTTCATTCCTGATTGCCTACAAGTCCAGAAAACTATGGAATACGGACTCACTAAGGGCCAAAAGCAGGCTTTCCCCCTCTTCCTGACAATTGGCACGTCCTTTGCTAAAAGCCGTAGCAGATGGATTGCCTCCCAGGAAGCTGACGATCTTCACGATGAACGGAGCCTGACCCACTCCCATGCCCCTATTCAAGCAATCAACCCTTCATGGGGGAACGAGGATTGAATGAAACCGGAAACCTATCTCAAACTGCAAGAGAGCGAGTCAGTCGTTATTCACGCGGCATCGAGAATCTTTTCTGCCTTCGTCTCATCCGGCCAAGTGACCCCTGAAAACGAGGACAAGATGCTGCTCAGAGCGGTCCGCGCTGCCGTCAGGATGGCACGGATGACCGATAGGCTGGTTCAGAGTGATGAAGAAGCAGGATGAGCATCTGCTGCCGAACGCCTATAAGACCTCTCGTTTTCAAATTGTCCAAGAAATCCTTATAAATTCCACGCAGGAAAGGGGAGTTTGATGGGACTGAACAATGTCGTTTTTCTCGAGGTCATCGAATGGTTTGACGAAACGGGTAGGGAACTCGTGCATCGGATTCCTGAAGAGGGCTCCGGCGAAATCAAATTCGGGGCTCAACTCATCGTGCGCGAGAGTCAAGCAGCCGTCCTATTCTATAAGGGAAAGGCTGGTGACGCCTTCGGGCCCGGCCGCCATACTTTGAAAACGGGTAATATCCCTGTACTTACGAAGA
The DNA here is from genome assembly GCA_964348185.1 of uncultured Thermodesulfobacteriota bacterium. Lineage (GTDB taxonomy): Bacteria > Desulfobacterota > BSN033 > WVXP01 > WVXP01 > CAYGBW01. The sequence goes on from CAYGBW010000161.1 coordinate 9,596, forward strand.
TCCTTGCCACGCCCTGGGGAATGACCAGCCCCCTGCGTGCTGAGACGTATCTCGTCAATATGAAGGTCTTCCCAAATCTTAAATGGGGCACAAGGGACCCCGTTGCCTTCAAAGACTCGGAACTGGGACTCATAAGGCTACGAGCCCACGGCGTATTCAACATTCAAGTGGTTCAGCCCGTGCTGTTCATCAATAGCTTGGTGGGCACCATGGGCAAGTACACAACAGAAGAAATCGAAGAATACCTGAAACGTGTGATTGTCTCTCGTCTTAATGACTATCTGGGCGAAAAGCTGGACAGTCTTCTGAATCTGCCCGGAAAGTACGATGACTTTTCCAGAGACCTGCAAAAACGATTGTATGAGGATTTCGGCCACTTTGGCCTAGATTTGACCCACCTCTACATCACTTCCATCACTCCGCCCCCTGAAGTGCAAAAGACAATCGACGACAGGAGTCGTCTCAGTGTGATTCAAGATCTGGATAAACTGGTCAAGATGAAGGCTGCTATGGCTATGGAGAAGGCGGCAGAATCACCAGGCGGTGCTGGGTCAGGGCTGGGACTCGGTTTGGGCTTTATGATGCCGGCCATGTTCGCCGAGGCGTTAAGACCCCAGACCGGGGGTACTGGACCTGGGACAGGGGGAGGTGCGAGTCTTCCTCCTCAGGAGATCAAGTGCTCGGATTGTGGTCATCCCACACCCGTAGAGGCTAAGTTCTGCCCCCACTGTGGACACCAGCAACTGATTTTCGATCAATGCGTGAACTGTGGCAAAAACCTCCCTCCAAACGCCAGATTCTGTTCGAAGTGTGGTCACCCAGCAGACGAAAAGCCAGTCCCCAAATCCTGTCCACATTGTAAGAGCGAGAATCTTCCTGGATCCACTTTCTGCAACCAGTGTGGAGAAAAGCTAGGTTAGAATGGGCTTTACGGTCGAGCAGGATTGTCCACAATGTGGGGCATCCATCGAACTGGATGAGACTGACCGTCTCGTGCGGTGCCCCTATTGCAACACGAAGAGTTTTCTCTACACCCCGAATTACCCCCGATTCGTTTTGCCCCATAAGGCGCGGGATAGGGAGATCATATATGCTCCCTATCTTCGCTTCAAAGGCAACGTCTATTACTGCAGGGGCACGACGGTCGGTCACCGCGTCGTGGATATCACCCACGTCGGATTGCCCTTAAAGTGGATTCCCGTCTCCCTGGGTTTGAGACCCCAGGCGATGAAAATGAAATTCCTCACCCGGGATACCCATGGATCCTTCCTGAAGTTCTCCGTCAAAGCGACCGACATTTTGATGAGAGCTGGAAGCCTATCCTCGGGAGTCTCATCTCGCCGCCTTTTTCACCGGGCCTTCATCGGGGAGACGCTGAGCCTCATTTATTTACCCCTGTATTTGGAGGAAAACAGGCTCTTTGATGCGGTATTAAACAGGCCTATTGCCAACCTTCCCGAGGATCAAGACATCATTGGACAATCCGTAGTCAGGACCCCCCGGTGGCAGGTCTCTTTTCTGGCTACCCTTTGTCCCCAGTGTGGCTGGAACCTCGATGGAGAAAGAGATAGTGTGGTTCTGATCTGTAGCAACTGCGAGACGACGTGGGAGGTGGCAGAGGGTAAATTCGTTCAGGTGAACTTCCACGGGGTTCGAGGTGAGGGTGAACATACGGTCTATCTGCCCTTTTGGAGAATATACGCGTCTGTCCAGGGTCTAAAACTCAATACTTTCGCTGACTTCATACGGTTGACCAATCAGCCCAGGGTGGTGAGACCCCCAATGGAGAATCAGGAGATGAGCTTCTGGACGCCGGCCTTTAAGGTTCGACCCAAAGTGTATCTGAATCTGTCCAGACAGCTCACCCTCTCGCAGTATAATTTGCAGACCAAAGAGATACTTCCCAAGAAAAACCTCTATCCCGTCACGCTGCCGCAAAGCGAGGCCGCCCAGAGCATGAAAATCACCCTGGCAAGCTTAGCCCTCAACAAAAAGGATATACTTCCCCAATTGCCCCGCATTAGCTTCAAAAGAGAGACTTCGAGCTTGGTTTACCTTCCCTTCACCGTCAGGGGTCAAGAAATGATCCAGCAACAGATGAATATCAGCATCAATAGAAACACCTTCGAGTTCGGACGACAGCTGTGACGGAATGAAACGCTGAATCCCAAGACCACGGTAGGATCGCAGGGGTCGGAACCTGACATCCAGAGTCTGGAGCCGATCCTGTCCTCCCCAATACGCTTGTACCCTCCCTCCATCCTTTCAGGGAACCTGCCTAGAGTATCTTCAGCGACTTCGGGCAAGGTCGATTTGCCATCCCCAGGCCTGTTTCAGGCTTTTGGCCTTCACCAGCTAAAAAAAGGACCGACACTGGAGGGCAGATCCTGTCGGAAAGGGGAGTGCGAATTCACCCTCCTTCACAGAAATTGCTCAAAAAGAATCTACACAAAAACGTTGACAGTAACCAAAAGTCCTTGACATGTGTCAGTCATTCTTATTAACTATCCTGAGACGAGCCGCTAGGGCCAGATAGGCGTATCCAGTCAGAATGGGGGGTTTGCTGGAAGGGCTAGGCGAAGTCCCATTACTCTTGCTGTCTTCAGGCTGTCTCGTTTGCTCTCCGAGAATCCTGAGCATGCCTTGCGACCAACT
>CAYGBW010000162.1:0-7507 GCA_964348185.1 uncultured Thermodesulfobacteriota bacterium
TCATAGGAGATCTGGCGCATGGTGCTCGATTCGCTCGGAGGAAACTGGCTCTGAATTTCAAGAAGCACCGGGTCTCTTCGGTGGGTAATGGCGGTGATCTCAAAAAAGGGGTTCATGACTCGCTGGCCCATGTAGCCCGTGTATTCACCAAAAGGCGCCTCTGGTTCCAGATACGCTGTCGTGAGTCTCCCCTCGATAACGAAATCCGCCTCTGCTGGGACTTCGAGGTCGATCGTCTTGCACTTGACGAGTTCCAGGGGTTCGTCCGCCAGTGCCCCGGATATGGCAAACTCGTCCGTCCCATAGGGAATCTTCGATACAGAGGTGAGGGTCACATTGGGCGGGCCTCCCAGCACGATAGCCGCCTCCAGGGGAATCCCCTTTTCCCGGCACTTGACCCAGTGGATACCGATATGCTGGATCAACATCCAGTCCGTCCCCATTCGCCAGCGTCCCTTCACCTGGGCCCGGTAACACCCTGTGTTCCGGATTTTTGTGTCCGGGTCTTTCGAGACCCAGTGGGCTCCTGAAGCATAAGGCGCATTGTCAAAGCCTGGGGTATGGATGGGTATGGGGACCAGATCGAGACCGGTCCCCTCCTTTTCCGGCGATTCGGGGTACATAACGACTTCTTGACAGGGGCCGGATGGAACAACGATCGGGTCGACGGGATGAAGAAGGGCCTGCGCCCACCGCTCTGGAATCTCCTCAGGTTCACACTGAAGGGCCAAGGCATACACCTCCTTGGAGGCTGCAATGGTTCCCATGGCGACTTTGGCAGCGTAACCTCTTCCACGGGCATCGGTCACATTTTCAAACAGAAACCCCCGGCGCTCCTTTTCGGGAAGCCCACGAAACTGGCACCGGACGAGTGGAGCGATCTCCCCGTCTTTGTTCATCTTTCTCTTAATGCGGGTGAGCTTCCCGTGAGCCTCTAAGGCCTCAAGATACTCCGACTGATCTCTGTAATACCCCATTCTCTCTGTCCTCCTTCTATCTCTCCCGTGAGCCTGATCCTCTCATCGGCCAACAGAATCCCAAAGCAGATTCTCTCGCCCGCTCTCCTTCAATCTCTCACAGGACAAGCCATCCGGTCGCCCGAGCTTCCTGGGGGTATCCGTCGTCCCTTGCTCACGGGCTAGGACTAATGATTTCAAGAAGACTTCGGAAAAAGGGCGAAAGTATCTCATCCCCACAACAACTGACGCGTGACAACCGACAACGGACAATCTGAGGCTTCACCCTTTCCCCTCCTTTTCTTTGGATTGAAGGGCCGCTCGAAGTCGCTCCGCCGTGACGGGAAGCCGGGTAACCCGAACCCCCACCGCATCATAGATCGCATTCACAATGGCAGCCGGCACCGGATCGATCGCAGGCTCACCGAGCCCCTTTGCTCCGTAAGGTCCCTCAGGGTCTTTGGTTTCAACAAAAACCACATCAATCGGTGGGAGATCCGATGGTCCCGGGACAATATAATCGAGAAAACTCGGGTTCTCGATCCTCCCCCGATCAAACCGGATCTCTTCCATCAAGGTGAAACCGATCCCCTGGGCCACCCCACCATGAACCTGCCCCTCGGCAAGCAAGGGGTTGATGACCTTGCCGATATCATGAGCGGCCACGTAGCCGAGCATTCGGACCACCCCCGTGTCCCGATCCACCTCCACCTCGGCGATATGACAGGCAAAGGGATAAGTCGGAGAGATGTTTCCATACTTCGTCGTGAAGTCCGGGAGTTCTGTTTTTGGGGTGTATTTGCCCATGCCCACAACAGGCATTCCCCCCCTCTCATCAGAGAATGCCTGAATCGCCCTTTGAAGGGAGACCGACTTTTCAGGGACGCCCTTTACAAAGACCCTTCCCCCTTCAAGGGAAAGATCCTCTGGGTTGGCCTCAAGGAGATCTGCTGCCACCTCCAGGACCTGTCGACGCGCCTCTCCTGCTGCTTGCCTGACGGCGTTACCCGCCATGAAAGTCCCCCGTGAAGAGACGCTCCCGAGCCCAAAAGGCGAAACATCCGTGTCCACACTGGGAACGCGGATATCCGATGCCTCGATTCCCATCTCTTCGGCTGCAATTTGAGCCAGCACCGTATCCTGCCCCTGTCCCATGTCTGACTCCCCATGGATAAGGGTCACATGTCCATCTCGATTCAACTGGAGAAGGGCAGAACTCCCATCAAAGTCTTTGAAAAGCAGACGGTTCCCTGACACGTGATTACAGCACGCCATGCCGATCCCTCGATCTGGCTTTCGGTTTGCACGCTTTTCTCTGTATGAGGCCTGCTCTGCAGCCTTTCTGATGCACGTTTCCAGGCCACAGCTCGTGATTTTATAGCCATGGATCGAGACTTCACCGGGCCTGATCCCGTTCTTAAGCCTCACCTCCAACGGATCCAGCCCGAGACCTCGGGCGATCATGTCTATGGAGGACTCAACGGCAAAGAGGGACTCCGGGTGTCCGAAACCTCGGAAAGCGGCCGTAGGCGTTGTGTTGGTGTAAACAGTATATCCCGTTGTTTTCAGGTGCTTGAATCGGTACAGGGAGTCAACGCGGGAGCACGCGGTAGACGTGACGATGGGAGCATACACAACCCGTCCCCCCGCACTGCCCACTACGCGGACCTCTTTCGCCAGAAAGGTCCCATCCCTTTTTGCCCCGATTTTCACGTCCAAATAGAGATGGACCTTCGGGTTGCCTGAGATGAAGTCCTCGGCCCGGGAAATTGCCATGTGCACGGGCTTCCCCGTGCGCATGGCCAGGAGACAGGCAACAAGGTGGAGTTTGCTCACCTGTTTTCCCCCAAAAGCCCCGCCATAGGGTGGGATGACAAGACGGAGCCTATCCAGAGGGATACCGAGCGCTTTGGCGTAGATAACCCGCGTGACCGAGGGAGTCTGGGTGGGCAGGTAGAGGGTCACCCTCCCCTGAGAATCCCCTTGGGCCAGACACCCGTTGGATTCCAGATAGGCGTGATAGATCTGGGGGCTTGAAAAAGAGTTTTCGTAAACAAAATCGGATTCCCGAAAGCCCCATCTGACGTCTCCCCGCTCCAGTTCAAAGGGCAGGGCGATATTCCTCTCTTTGTCATGGATGAGGGGGGCACCGGGCTCCATCGCCTCCTTGGGGTCAAATACGGCTGGGAGTTCCTCGTATTCCACGACGATTCGATCGAGGGCTTCTTCTGCGGCATCTGGATCCAGGGCGGCCACCGCAGCCACCTCGTCCCCGACAAACCGGACCCTTTCTGTAGCCAACATCTCCCAGTCCTCTAAGAGAGGGCCGAATTTCCCTGCCGGAGAATTCCTGCCGGTCAGAATCACTTTCACCCCGGGGACCCTGACCGCCCTCTTGACATCGATATTCAAGATTTTCCCATGGGGAATAGGAGAACGGAGGACACGCCCGTGAAGCATACCGGGGATTTTCAGGTCCGTCACATAGTGCAATCGCCCGGTTACGATCTCCTCACCGCGAATATGAGAAACCGGAACGCCGACGCTCTTCACGCTGTCCTTCCCTCCCTTGCAGCCGCCTGAATGGCTTCAATGATCTTCACATAACCCGTGCACCGGCAGAGGTTTCCGCTCAGGTAATTGCGAATCTCCGCCTCCCTTGGCGCCGGATTCTCCCCAAGGAGGGCCTTTGACGTCAGGATCATCCCCGGTGTGCAATAACCACACTGGATGGCTCCCCGCTCGATAAACGCCCTCTGTAGGGGATCGAGCTTTCCCCCCTGAGCGAGCCCCTCAATCGTCGTGACGGTCTCCCCGTTTGCCTGGAGGGCCATGAAAATGCAGGATTTGACCAGCCTCTTTCCAACAATGACGCTACAGGAACCGCATTCCCCTAGGCCGCAACCCTCCTTGGTACCGATCAAATCCAGATCTTCCCGCAAGACATCGAGGAGGGTGCGATCGGGTTCCACCTGGAGTTTGTGTACCGTTCCATTCACCGTCAAGGTCAGAGAGTACCTCTTCAATCGATTCATCGGGCCGCCTCGATGGAACCGAGTTGCCTCAGTCCTTTCCTCACGAGGGCCCCCACCATCTCTCTTTTGTAGGGCGCACTCCCCCGGATGTCCGAGATGGGTCGGCTCTCCGCTGAAGCTTTCTCGGCTGTCCTCTCAATAAGCGGAGGATCCAGTACCTTTCCGGTTGCCAGCCCTTCCGCTTCTTTCGCCCGGATCGGGGTGGATCCAACCCCTCCCAGGCCGATCCTTATCTCCGTCACCCGACGGTCAGGGCCCAACACCAGAATCAGGGCCATTCCAACGAGGGCGAGATCCCCCTTCCTCTTTCGCCCTAACTTCAGGTAGAGGCTTTGACTCCCTGGGGGAAGAGGGGAGAGGAGAACTGCGCTGAGGATCTCATCCCTCCTCAGGACGGTTTGAGAGGGTCCCAGAAAGAAGTCAGAGATCGGGACGATCCGCTCGCCTTCAATCCCTTTCAACAGAAGCCCCGCTTGAATCACCAGAAGGGCTGGAAGAGAATCAGCCGCCGGAGAGCCGTTGCATATGTTTCCCCCAAGGGTCGCCACCTGTCGGATTGCCGGCGACCCGATCTCCGAAACCGCCTGCCCGAGGAGGATCCATCGCTGAAGGATTGGAGGAGCCTGGGCCACTTGCCAGAGCGTGGCCATGGAGCCGATGGAGAGACCATCCCCCGTTTCTCGAACGTCTCGCAGCGTGTGTATCCTGTGGAGAGAGATAAGACACTCCGGCGCAATCATCCCCTGTTTCATCTGAACGACGAGATCCGTCCCTCCTGCCAGCACGCTGCCCTTTTCCCTCCACTTGGATAGGGCATCCAACGCCCCTTCGATGGTTCGAGGAGCCACAAAACTGCCAGTTTTCGCTCTAACCACTCCACAGTCCCTCTGTGACTTCACTCTCCCAAGAAAGCCTTTCGAACATGTTCGTTCTCCCAGAGTTTTGAGCACGTGTCGTCGAGGATGATTCTCCCCTCTGAGAAGACATATCCCCGGTCTGCCGTCTGGAGGGCCTTTTTCGCATTTTGCTCAACGAGCAGCACGGTGACACCGTTTCTCCGAATCTCCCCGATCTTCTCATAGACCTCGTTGAGCACCATGGGGCCCAAGCCCAGGGAGGGTTCGTCCAACAGGGCCAGGATCGGTCGCAACATGAGGCACCGTCCCAGGGCGAGCATCTGCCTCTCTCCTCCGCTCAGGGTCCCGGCGGTACTTTTCTCTCTCTCCCTTAGAACGGGAAACATGGTAAACACGATTTCCATGTCCTCTCGCACCTCAGCCGGTTCCCTTCGAATGAATGCACCCATTTCGAGATTCTCCCGGACTGTGAGCTCTGAAAAGACACGTCCCCCCTCTGGAACGAAGGAGATCCGCCGCATGGCCCGTCGGTAGAACGGCTCCTTTTCAATCGCCTCTCCCTGAAAGAGGACCGATCCCTGTTTGGGGCGGACCAGACCGAAGATGGTTCGAAGGGTCGTCGTTTTTCCCGCCCCGTTGGCACCCACAATCGTCACGATCTCAGATTCTTCCACATGAATCGTTACGCCCTCGAGGACTCTCATCTTTCCGTAGTAAGCTTCGATGTTCTTCAATTGAAGCATGGGGGTTACTGCTCCCGTCCCAGATAGGCCTCGATGACCCTTTCGTTGTTCAAAACCTCTGCCGGAGACCCGGACGCAATCTGCTCGCCGTGGTTGATAACAATGATCTTCTCGGAGATACCCATGACAATCTGCATATTGTGCTCGATGAAGAAGACCGTCTTCCCCTGGGATTTCAAACTGGTAATCAGGGAGACCATGTTCGTCCTCATCTCTCCGGAGAGTCCTGCCGTGGGCTCATCGAGAAGGACGAGCTCCGCGTTTGTTGCCAGGGCTCGCGCAATTTCGAGCAGTTTTTGTTGCCCAAACCCCAAGTTGATCGCGTATTGGTCCCTGTACGGTTTCAGCCCGACGAGATGGATCAACTCCAGGGCTTTCCCAAGGCTCTTTCTTTCTTCCTCCTTCACCCCTCTGGTCCTCAAGAGCCCACCCAGAACACTTTCGCCTTTCGGTTTATGGAAACCCAGCATGACGTTATCAAGGACGGTGAGCATCGGGAAAATCCGGACCAGCTGGAAAGTCCGCGCAATCCCTGCCTGGCAGATCCGGCTTGGACTCAGGCCGAGAATCGAGCGACCCTTAAACCAGACTTCCCCTTTAGACGGTTTCAGGAAACCCGTGAGAACGTTAAAAATCGTCGTCTTCCCGGCCCCATTCGGACCAATCAGGCTTGTGACCGCCCCTTGCTCCACGGTCAGGGAAATGTCGTTGACGGCACGCAAACCGCCAAAGTCTTTGGTTAGGTTTTTGGTCTCGAGGAGAACCATCTCTCCCCCAACGCTGTAAGCACCAACTTAGGTAGCTAATTCAAATCCATAGTGCATTGAATATCGAACAACGAATTTCGAACAGCAGAAGTTTTTAAGGGAATAGGGCAACATGGATCACTTCGATATGCTGTCAGCCAACGGCGGATCCAGCTGTTCTGCGGTTCAAAATGCATGACTTTCATGGGTAACAAAAATCTACCCCCTTAGCCGGTCGTTGTTTAATGCGAAACTTGCCGATGTCTCGATGTCCCCAGGATTCCATGGGGACGATAGATTACAATGACCACGACGAGAGCCCCATAGATCATCTGCCTCAGCTGTGCCGCATAAAAGCTGGGCAGTCCCAAAAATCGGAGCGCCTCAGGAAGACAAACGAGAATGAGGGCAGCCAGCACAGAGCCGGAGAGGCTCCCCCGCCCACCGAAGATGACCATGCTGTATACCAGAAAGGATTCCTGGGCTTTGAAAGCGGTCGGGTCGATATAACGGACGTAGTGCGCGTAGAGGGTTCCCGCAATTCCGGCGAAAAAAGCCCCGATGATAAAGGCGGTGAGTTTAAACCGCGCTATGTTCTTTCCAATGGCCAACGCCGCCGTCTCATCTTCTCGAATGGACAGGAGGACTTTTCCGAAGGAGGATTCTGTCAGACGCCAGAGGCAGAGAAGCGTGATGAATACAAAAAAGCCAACGAGAAGTGTGAATGACCAGAGGGAGTTGAAGACGAGACCGAAGAGGTTCGCATGGGGGATGCCTCGAATTCCCAAAGGCCCTCGGGTGAGTGCATCCCAGTTGTTGAGGACCGTAAAGATGATTACGGCAAACCCATAGGTAGCGAGGGCGAGATATCCCCCCCGGACTCGCAGAGCAGGAAACCCGATGACGAGCCCCCCAATTCCAGCGACACACGCAGCCACAAGCACCTCTGCCCAGAAGGGAAACCCCAGTTTGACGGCGACCAGGGCGCCCGCATAGGCCCCGATACCGTAAAAGGCGCCGTGGCAGAAAGAGAATAGACCGGTGTAGCCAGCCACCAGGTTGAGGCTTGAGGTGAGCATGATGTATATCCCTGACATGATCAATGTATGGTAGAGAACCGCCACGATCTCCCCCTAGTGTAGTGTCCCAATAATAGCTTGCATAACTTAC
>CAYGBW010000163.1:0-10298 GCA_964348185.1 uncultured Thermodesulfobacteriota bacterium
TCCTTGTCCATCATGAAGATGTAATCGAGGTTTTGGTCGAACGAGGGATCCGGAGTCACGGTTTTGACGACCACGGTGTAGTCATCGACAATGTCCACCGAGTCGACCTGCTTGCCGATGTCCATGAACTCAGAGCAGCATTTGGGGTCCTTCAATCGCTCGAAGGTGAACTTGACATCCTCGGCAGTGAAGGGGTTGCCGTTGTGGAACTTGACCCCCTTACGGAGATAGAACTTCCAGGTCAAAAGACCGGGGTGCTCATATCTCTCGGCCAGGGCGGGATACAGCTTACCATCGACCCTCCGCTGCAGCAGACCGTCAAAGAAGTTGGCCATAACCGACATATTCGCGTCCGCATTCGAGCCACCCGGGTCCATCGTTACCGGTGCTGAGTCCACACCCACTACGATGGACGAGGCGGTGCTCGCGCCTCCTGGAAAACCCATGGAGGCTGCGATGAAGACTGCCACGAAAATTGAAATGAGCATCGTTTTCATTTTTTCCCCTCCTTTCAATCCTTACTCAATGCATGGTTTTCATCCCCCGAAATTTCGTCACCTCCTTTCTCCAAAGGTGGACCGATAGGGCCATGATAGACCCTTTTTTGATCGAGGTCAATACAGATTGCCTGCCACATAACGACGGGCTCCGATGTCCTTTCGGACAGGCTCAGTCCTGTCACACGGGCCCATTCGATAGGCCCAGGGAGGATGAAAGTGGCAACCCCCAGTGGGGATCAAGCGGGCCTGGTACCTCCCCTTGGCTCTCCGTCCCACCCTCCCAGGTGGTTTGGCTTTGTCGACAACGCCCATTATAGGGGGACCATGAGGGACGTCAAGACCAGAATCAATGGAATGGGGGTCAAACCTTGATTTGTGATTTAAGCCTTTGAGGTTTTCAACGCGTGGGGTCATGATTACATTCGTGATTCTATAATCACTGATCAAGGTTTGACCCCTCCTGCCAAAGCCCCCACCATCAGGGAACTTGACGTTCACACGGATCTCGTGTAACATGACATCAGTGCTATGAAAAACGTAAAGATTACACTCGATGAGGAAGTCGCTCGGTGGGCGCGGATTCGCGCAGCGGAACGAGACACCAGTGTTTCGCGCCTCGTGGGGGAAATGCTCCGGGAAAAGATGTTGGAGGAAGAAACGTACCAGGCAGCAATGCAGCAATACCTCTCTCAACCCGCCAAAAGGCTGAAGCGATCTGGCACCAAGTATCCCCGCCGCGAGGAACTTCATGACCGTTAGCGTTTTTGTTGACACGAACGTCCTCGTTTATAGTAGAGATGCGTCCGAGCCTGAGAAGCAAGAGCAAGCGATAGCCTGGATGAAGCACCTTTGGGACATTGGCGCAGGCCGTTTGAGCGTCCAGGTGCTCCAAGAATTCTATGTGACAGTCACCGAGAAGCTCGAACCGGGGCTTGACGCTAACAGTGCTCGTAGCGACGTGCGATTTCTGATGACATGGCGTCCCGTACCGGTTGATACCCGGATCATCGAGGGGGCGTGGACGATTCAGGATCGTTACCGGCTTTCTTGGTGGGATGCTCTCATCGTCTCCGCAGCCCAAGTAACGGATTGCCGCTATTTGCTCACGGAAGACCTTCAGGAGGCCCAGAAGTTCGGTGGTGTTGAAGTGATCAGTCCGTTCGTCAAATCACCCGCATCCCTTAGCCTTTAGCGCAAGTCACCTGCTCACGAGTTGAATTCGATTTTCCCTCCTCTCTCTCATACCGGTTCCAGCTCAGTCCAAAGCCCCACGTTTCGGTCAAAGTGATCCAGAATAAACTCTACATTCTGCCAATTGTTCATCGACCCGACCCAATCAATCCAAAGACTGGCCCGTGCCAGCATCGCCGTGAAAGATCTTCCAACGCTCTGTCCCTCTGATTCACAAACCGATAGAAGGAGCACAATTATTGCATATGAAAGAGGTGAAGCGTCTGGGTGCCACGCTGAATCTCTGCGACACCCTGGGCAATGACCTTCTTGAGGTTATCGGGGAAAAGAAAAAGACCAAAACGATCTTCCCAGGAATCAAGAATCACATCCGGCTCTTGATTTGGACTGGGAGGAGATCGAAGAACGGGAACTGGAGAGGGGAGAAAACTACGGGCCCAGCCATTGCCATGGACCCCGCTTTCTTGTATATTTGGGCTCATCCGATGAAATGCCGAAGCTCTGAATGGAATTCTGACCCATGTTGATTTTCCAGCGAAAATCCTTTGACGGTCTCAAGGCGATCATCTTCGATATGGATGGGACCCTCATCGATTCGATCGATGTGTACCATACCATCATCAAAGATGTCTTGGAATGGCTCGGCATGGAGTTGACCCATTCCAAAGAGGTGGTGTTCGAGAATTTCAGTCATGGGCGAAGACTCTCCGAATTCCTCTTTCCTGCTGATCTGGAGAATCGAGAAGAGACCGTTGAACGGTTCAACAGCCAGGCCATCAAGGCATTCAGGGAGGTCTTCGCAAAGGGGGAGGTGGAGCTGATTGATGGGGTGGACGGTCTTTTCGAGGAACTCACAGACAGAGGATTCTCTCTCGCTCTTGTGACCTCATCGTCGACTGAGGCCGTGATCCCTTTCCTGAAGGCAAAGAAACTCCACGCCTATTTCGATTGTGTCCTGGGCCGTACCGAAGTGCCCCGACTAAAGCCCTTCCCCGACCCCCTGCTGAAATGCCTCGAGATCCTGGATGTTGAACCCTGTGAATCCATATACATTGGAGATTCGATCATCGACATTCAGGCTGGAAAAGCCGCGGGAACCGGGACGGTCGGAGTTCTGACAGGAACCTCTGATCTGAATCGTCTGAAAGCAGAAGCCCCTGATGTGATCATGGATTCAGTGAGGGATCTGCTCACAATCCTGTGAGGGTTCAGCTATCGCTCCAGCCCTTTTGGGTTTCCCCTCCTCGATGGACTTTGAGCCTGTCCCACATGACCCTGACAAGGTAGGCGATGCAAAGGCCCATCAGACCGAACACCGCCATACAGAGACCCACAAGATAGATGAGCTGGCCGAAATTGGAAATCCCTCCAGAAGCCCCGCCCAGAAGAGACCGGATGATCAGGGAGAGCAGAAAGAGTATGGTCAGAAGAAAAAGGCTATAATAAGCCCACCATGAAACATCCTTGATCTTTCCAAAGAGGCTGCGGTTTGATGTGCGCTTTTCACTCATAAAGGGTTAACCGACCGTCGGCCTCCTATTCCTCCTGAGCCAAAAGCCTTTCGACTTGATCAAGCATCTTGCCCGTCACATCGGCCACTTCCTGGGCGTATTCGAGATTATGTTCCCCTTTTCCCACCTTCAGGAGAGTGAAGTTATGCTCTGCATCTCCGAACACTTTTGTAAAGACAAAGGTGTGCTTGCCCTTCCTCTCTTGATTCTGGATCTCTTCCCTGATACGGGCAGTGCGGGGCTCGAGGTGCCTGACCAGAGAATCGGCCGTGCTCTTCCAGTCGGAGACGATTTCGCCGTAGCTCTCCTCATGGCAACCGATGCAAGCCTCTCTGATCTGGCGGAGACCCGATTCCAATCCTTCCGGTACCCCCTGGTGACAGTCGCCACATTCGGTAATCCCGACCTTGAAAGAAGGTGAGGCTTCCACCCCAATAGCCGTCCGCCCCTGGAAGACATTCCCCACGGCCTCGTGACAATCGATACACTCCACCTTTCCCGCGCCCTCGCCATGATGGCAGATATCACACTTTTTGAAGTATGTTTCACCGTGATCCTCTCTCGCTCCCGTTCTCGGCGAATGACAGTCGGTGCAGTCCATGTCGCCAAGGTGAGGCCGATGGGGGAAGGCGGTTCTGCCAAAAGTGACCTTTTGATCCTCAATTCCATCGTGGCAGAGCGAGGTGCACGTGTACCGGGTCTCAACCTCCTTGGGCTGATAACCCTCCCGAAGAAGGGCCAGCGCCTCTTCCGTATTGTTTCTGGCGTGATTCAAGAGCTTTATGGCGTACTCGATGTTGTGAACCCCCTTGCCCAAGAGGATAAAGGAAAAGTTGTGGCGAGCCTCGTTGAGAAGGCTCTCCGCTCTCCGGAGATCCCTCTCCTCCGGGGTCCCGGCTTTGGCGTCATAGAGTTCCCGCTGAACCTTAAAAATCCGCCGATTGAGATCGTTCTCCAACTCCATCAGAATCTTTTTCCAGCTCAGAAGCATCTTGTCCGTGCCCACGCCATGGCATTCCACACAGGACTCGGCCAGGGCCCTTTCAGTAAACCGGCTGGTGAAAAGGGCCGCCTGGCCCTCTTTATGACTCTTGTGACACCCGGTGCAGTCGATTCCCGTGACGAACATCGTGTCCGGTGTATTGAAAACGCCAATGCCCCCTGTCCCTGCATACATCTCCCGAGGGCCAAAATGAACGTTTCCAGGGTGGCATTTTTGACAACTCCCTGAAAAATGGGCCATCGTCGGCACCCCGGTGATCTCGTGCCGGATCTCCGTGTGACATTCGTAACATTCGACCTTGTGATCCGTGACGTGCATGCGGTGCATGAACTCCGATGAATACGTCGTCGTCAGGATGTCCGGCTCATTGTGACACTCGATACATTTATTGTCCGGAACGGCGCCATCCCCTTGGTTGATCCCCCCATGACACTCCACGCAGAGGATCCCCCGTTCGATGTACTTTTTGTGATTGAATTTGACCCCTCTAACCTCGAGGTCGCCTTTTGGCTGCACATGGCAGGCCCCGCACTCTGCACAGGAGAGACACTCCTCCTCTCCCTGAAGACCGGCCTTATAGAAGTGGCAGACAAAACAGTGGGTTTCGGTCACGGTGAGGTGGGCCCCCTGGACGATCTGGGCGTGGCAGGTGGTGCACCGCAGTTTTTTGCCCCTCCTCAACTCATCGAGATGCCTTCCGTGATCGAAGGCCACATTCTTGAAAATCATTTCTCGTCTGAGATCTTCCCGCTTATGGCATCCCTCCTGGAGACAGGTGGCATCGCCGATCTCTGCATGGGGCTTGGCTGGTCTCTTCCCGGATAGGAAATAGGCCAGTGAGACCTGTCCATCCCTCCACTTCCCCTTCAAATGGTTCAAAAACCCGGGTTCGTAGTGACACTGAGCGCAGGTGGCAAAGCTGTGGGTTGAGGCCTTCCAGGAGTCCACATAGGCCTTCATGTCGTGGCAGAGTCCGCAAAAGGTCGTGGTCTCTGAAAACTTATAGCCCATCGCCACGATAACAACCAAAACAACAGCGCACAGAGAGAGAAAGGCAAGGAGCCCTTTTTTGTGTTCCTTGGTGCCCCGATAGGTCTCCCGCCAAAAGGCCAGCCAGAAGTTGGTGATGTATTTCCAGAGATCAGCGATGAGTCGAAAATAGCTCTTGATCAATCCTCTCATGGTCTCCCTCCCTGACAGTGCTTCCGTCTCCTCATCTGCCCTATCTCGTCCCGAGGGCTGGGTAGCCTGGAACCCGGTTTTCCCGCTAGGAAAGGTACCAAATCATATCAGAAGAATACTCGAACTTGGACTGTCCGTCAATAATTATCTCACCCGAGGGCAGGCGAGTTTTCGATCACCTCAGGCGGCAAAACGACAAAAAAGGGGCTCACCCCACCTCGTGGAATGGCCCCCCGGTGACGCTCACCTCCCACACTAGCCGAAGAAGCCCCAGAGAATCAGAAATACGCAGATCATACCGACGAAGATGGCGCCAAAGCCGAAGAGCTGTCCCCAGAGGTAGGTGAGAACACTGGGGTGCTTCGCCTTCAAGGTGTCGAGTTTCTTCTCCGCAACCAGCCGGTCGTAGTGGCCCGGCCTGTCTTCGATAAACTCCACCTTTGGAAATCTCCCGGTGAAGATCCCCACGTCCATGGGAAACTTCTCGGGACGAAAATGGGTGTTGAAAAAATGGACAGTAAAAATGAACCCACTGGCCAGAAGGGCCTCATCGGAGTGAACAATCTGGGCCACATTGAAGACCCATCCAGGCAGGAAGATCGAGAAAAAGTCTGGAAACCAGAGCATCAACCCGGACAGTCCAATGGCGAACATCCCCCAGAAGACCGCGAGAAAATCGAACTTCTCCCAGTAGGTCCACCGGTCAAACCTGGGCTTGGGCCCCTTCCCAAAGAACCACTTGACCATTGCAACGACATCCTTGACGTCCTGCCATCGGGGAGCCAGGGAGTCAGGACCAAACAATCGCCTCAAGGGCCCTCCCTTGACGTCCTTCCTGAAGAAGATGAAGTAGACCACATTGACGAGAATGGCAAAGAAATAGGCGAAGGTGACACCGGCGCAGATCCGGTGAATCAAGCCGGCATTGTGGGCCCCCCCGAAAATCCGGAACAACCCTTTGGCCCAGTCGGCATGGGAGAACTTCAGGGGAAGGCCCGTCAATACGAGGAGGATGAAACTTATCATCATGATGAAGTGGATGGTGATATCGAAATTGTCAAATCTCTGGTAGATGTCCCCTGATCTTTCCACATAGTGGGGAAGGTATTCCCCGGCAGCCCACATCTTTCTCGTTTCTCGATAGGCCTTCTGCCACCAGAGGAAAGAGTGGAGCCAGAAAACACCGAATACCCCCACCAACAGGGCTGTCATGAAAACAAAGGTCCAGTAGAGAACCGGGTTGTGTTCTTTATCGTAATGATCGGCATGGGCCATCCACTGGACAAAATTCGCATTGGCGTTGGTGTGGCATTTGCCACAGGTCTCCACAAGCCTCGACTTCGAGATGGTCGACCTCGGGTTATCTGGATGGAGGATGCTGTGGAATCCGTGGCAATCCGCGCATCCCGCTACCAGGGTTGGGTATCCCAGGTGTTCGACCTTTCCATGGTAACTTCCCTCATAGGTCTCATTGGCAATGAGAAGGACGTCGTTCCGCTTCATCATTTCCGTATCGGCATGGCATTTCTGACAAACCTCGGTGTGGAAGAGGCGCCGAAACTCGATCCTCTCAGGCTCTTCGCCAGACAGGATGGGCGTCTTGTGGAGTTCGTGACAATCAGAACAGACCGCCGAATCTCTATTCCCGGCAAGGACCGCCTTTCCATGGATACTCTCCGAGTAGCCGTCATCGTCGTGGCAGATCGTACATTTCTGGATGACTCGGGTCTTATCTCCCCGCCAGGCGCTAACCTCATGGATCTCGATGTGGCAGTCCTGGCATTTGACATCATTGATAAAATGGGCACCGGCATAGTGCTCCAAACCCTCTACCTTGTGGCACCGGTGACAGGTCACCGGTTCGGCCTGAATCCTAGCTCCTTCAACGGTATGCTTTTCGATATCGGTAATATCCCAATGGCAGCTGTTGCAAGAGTTGGCGCCATGAACCGACTGGGCGAATTTTATTTCGGCGATCTCTTCATGGCATTCAAGGCACGTGGAATTGTCGATGCATTCCAGACAGTACTCTCGCTCACGGATCTTGAATTTTTCCTTTGCCGCTTTTAGCTCTTCATCGAATTTCAAAGCTTGGCCAAAGACAACACCACTGGAGAGGAGAATCGAAAGGAGAAAAACCAGCACGGCCACAAAGGAAAACCTACGGTCCTTCCAATTCATCAGATGATCTCCTTGCCACCCCTTCGAGCAAGAAACCCTCAGGCAGGCCCCTCTGGGCCTGCCTGGACAGACTTCACTGGAGTTGGCCAAGGATACTTGGCCCTATTAGAACTTTCCGAGAATCAGAATCGCGATGAGTAGGGTATAAATCACCAGCGACTCGATTAAGGCCAGCCCGATAATCATGGGCGTCACCATCTGCCCCGCGGCGTTGGGATTTCTGGCAATCCCGTCCAGGGCCGCGGTCAGACCCTTAGCCTGGCTCATAGCACCAGCAACGGTCGCAATCGCCATTCCGAAACCCGCACTTATGACGATCCACATTCTCGCCTCTCCGCCTCCTTCTGCTGCCCCTGCGCCCGCCTCGGCGGCAAGGGCTGAACCGGCAAAGACGAGAGACGCAATCGCCCCGGTAAAGAGAAACGAAACCGCTTTTTTCAGCATCGACACACCTCCTTTCCCTCATGGATTCTAGGTCCTCTAATGCTCGCTGTGCTCGATTGCTCCAGAAAAATAAGCCATGGATAAAAGTACAAAAACCAGGGTCTGCACGATAGCAACAAAAATCCCTAAGCCCATCACCATAACGGGAAGCAAAAATGGCATGAGCCCGAAGAATATCAGAATCACCGTGTGGTCGCCCATGATATTTCCGAAAAGTCGTAAAGAAAGAGACAGAGGGCGGGCCAAATGCCCAATCATTTCTATGGGAACCATGAGAGGAGCCAACGCCAAGAAAGGCCCTGTGAAATGCTTCAGGTATCTGATACCGTGCTCTCTCAGACCGTAGTAGTGAGTTAGGACAAAAACGGTCAGGCCAAGTGCAGCCGTTGTATTGAGACTATCAGTCGGTGGATCGAATCCGGGCACAATCCCCGAGAGATTCGAAAACAGAATAAAAACCACTAGGCCACCGATGATGAAAACGAAATCCCTTCCCCTCTTCCCCATGTTGTCGTCGAGAAGTTTCAAAATACCTTCCACAATCAATTCTAGGATATTCCGAAGAGTCAATCGATCATCAGGAATGATGGTGTCCCTGGTCTTCCTGAGTCGTCGGTTCACTAGAAAACCCATAAGGATGACCAAGCCCATGACCAACAGGCCGTTGGCCACATAGTGAGGCATGGTTTCTGGCATGTCACCTAGGACAGGGAGATGGCCGAAATTCGGAAGCCTGATTCTATCAAGCCCGATCAGATGGATCCAACTGAATCCGCTGCGTTCCATATGGCCTACCTCACTCCCTTGAGAACCCCTCTGAGTCCCTCTATACAGATGGCAAAAAATACGGTTGAGAGGCCAACGACAAAGGCCAGGGGGTTGAGATTGAAGAGGAATTGCCTGTAGTAGATTACGGCACAGGGAATTGCGATAAAGAAAAGCAGTTTAAGAAAGTATTCCCCGTAGAGGGCTTTCTTCGCTCCCTCCTTGCTGGCCACTATTCGTTCCACCAGGCGTCTCAACCACCGAAAGTTGATAATCACCAGGAGCCCTCCCAGGGCAACCCCCAGAGTCACGGACAGAGACACAAAATACAGGCTCCCCCCACAAAGGACTGCGGCGACATAGAGGCTGGTCCTTTCAATGGAACCGATCCTCGAGAGAGATACCACGTCAGTCATTGCTTCCCCTCCCCGTGAGCGTCCTGCCCCTTCGGGATCTCTCTAACCAACCGAAAGAGCGCTCGAAAACCGGCCACAGCACCCAGGATCAGAAAAACCAGAGCCATCCATGGCTTTGTACCGAGGTATTTGTCCAGGGCAACCCCGATGGCAAGTCCGATGGCCACTGATAGGCCCATCTGGAGGCCGATGGCCCCATAATGGCCCATCAGTGAGATCAGTCCCTTTGGTTTGTCGACCATCAAGTCGTTGAAAAACCTTTGATATCTAGAACGTTTCCTGCAGTAAAAAACGTCTTGCGAGCATGTGATTTTATTAACATGCTGGGCTCAGCTTGTCAACCCATTCTTCCGGGGGAGTTTCCCCGTCCGCCATCTCCAGGGTGATCAAAAGGGGGATCGGTGCGTGAGTCTACCAAGCCAACAACGTGTTCCAATTCCAGAGTTTTTCCCCGGGGAGATTTCTTGAGATACCCCTTAATTTTTGAGCCCGCTGGCCAGAACGGCTGATGACTTACTAAGAGAATAGGAGCGACTCCACGACCATGGAAATCGAATGAGGCAGCTCAACAGAAGTTTTCTCATACCTCTTGAGGTATCCGTCAGGACATGACAGTTGCGTAGAAGATTTCAGGTGCAAATAAACACCTCTCGATCCCCTTCCAACTCACCACTTCATCTTGTATTTAACACCTTCGCTAGGAAGAAGGAAGCCAAAAGCTCCATCGGAACTTGTCATCTTATCCCCCTTGGTATACACTGCAATTCGGTGATTCCCGACAATCAACCACCTCGCAACATTTCTTCAGTCCCTCTCAAATCCCCAGAGGAGTGACCCGATGACTGCAGAGCGTTATGAACGGAAGCTGATCGGCATCCTTAGTGCTGACGTGAAAGGCTACAGCCGTCTTATGGGCGAGGATGAAGAGGCGACCATCCGCACACTGACCGCCTATAGAGAGGTGATGGCTAACCTGATCCAGAAGCATCAGGGCCGGGTAGTAGATTCTCCTGGGGATAATGTGTTGGCTCAGTTCAAAAGTGTGGTGGATGCGGTACGTTGTGCCGTGGAGATCCAGGAGGAGCTCAAAGTCAGGAACACAGAG
>CAYGBW010000164.1:0-11286 GCA_964348185.1 uncultured Thermodesulfobacteriota bacterium
TATGGGCACTGAAGCAGGAAAACCGGAGCCTTAGGGCCAGGATGGAATCTCAGTTTGGATTTGACCTTCTTGTGGGTAACTCAACGGCTATGCTAAGGTCAAAGGAGTTGATCGCCCAGGTCGGGCCGACCGACGCAACCGTCTTGATTCAGGGGGAAACCGGAACTGGCAAGGAGTTGGTGTCCCGTGCGATTCATCGCCATAGTCCCCGTTCGCAAAACAAGTTCGTGCCAGTTGATTGTGCCGCCATCAGTGAGACCGTGATGGAGAGTGAGCTCTTCGGCCATGTCAAGGGAGCTTTTACGGGAGCTCACACCTCTACGCCGGGGCTGATTCGTTCAGCCGAGAGGGGGACTCTATTCCTGGATGAAGTCAGTGAACTCTCCCTGTCCGTTCAAGTGAAGCTGCTCAGAACCCTTCAGGAGAAAGAAGTTCGGCCTGTCGGCAGCAGCAGAAGTTATCGGGTTGATGTCAGGCTTCTGGCGGCGACCAATCGAAATCTGGCGGAAGAGCTTGCCCGGGGGAATTTTCGGGAAGACCTCTTCTACAGGTTGAACGTACTCACCATAAATGTCCCTCCCTTGAGGGATCGGAAAGAAGATATTCCACTGCTGGCGAGATATTTCTTAAAGCGCTTTTCCGTCGATTGTTCGCCGGTGAAAGAGATCTCTCAGGAAGCTCTCTTCTGCCTGGAAAACTACGATTGGCCGGGAAATGTTCGGGAACTCGAAAATGTGATCCGCCGGGCCGTTGCTCTTGGGCGGGAGGATACCATCCGCCCAAGAGATCTTCCTCGCAATTTTCATGTCCCACCTAAGGAGTCTTTTCAAGGAGTTTTCCGCCCGGCTGATGACAGCCTGGCTGCCAATGAAAAAGCGGCCATTCAAAACGCATTGCTCAAAAGCGGCAAAAACCGGAAGCGTTCCGCTCAGATTCTTGGGATCGGGGAAGCCACCCTCTATCGGAAAATGAAGAAATACCGCATCAATTGCTAGACCGCTGCAACCACTCCGGCTTAAAGACCTCTACAATACCCTCTGACCCACCGCCTTATGAGAAGCCACCTGTCTAGCCCTTCTATCAATATGATAGGCTCAAGGCGCGTTCGGCTATCAATTAGATAGGCTTGTGTTTTTCAAGACAAAGGGTATCTTTCCAAAATCAAAAAGATTTTCAAAGGCCACTCTTCCGGTACACTTATTGCTAAAAAAGTTATCATGTTTCAATCAAAACTCCACTATATTAGTTAATACTTCAATTCTTGACTCAGATTTGTTATTCTCTGCTCAATTCTGTCATGTTCAATCAGCGTTATCATGTTAATCGATTTGGCAGTAATCAATTCATTTTATTGTGTTCCTAGCAAATCGAGAGTTTTTTGTTGACTTGAAACTCCATATTCATTACTGTCTGGTATTCTCCCTATGACTCAGATGGATAATCGCCGACGGGGGGAGCAGCGGGGTAAGCGTCGACGTCTTTAGCCAGCCTTGATTCAAATGACGCATTTCGGCTTTCGCCACGGGGATGAGTTTTCCAGATTTTGAGAGACTAACCCGATGGCCTGGATTGGCTTGGTGGCTTCATTGGAGGTGAAGAGGGATGAAGAAGGGCAGTCTGAGTAGATTCCTGCAGTCTTTTGTCTTCATGACGCTTGTCAAGGTTTCCCCGTGGAAGGTTTCCTTCTACTTTCTCTGGCTGGTGACAATCCTTTACTTCCTGGCCAATCGAGAAACAGAAATCGTAAGGAGCAATATCGAGGAGGTCTTCGGAAGGAATCGAGAGCCCGAAGAGATTGACATCATCTTTAGGTCAACCCTCAAGGGGATCTTCAATCACTACTTCGAGAAACTCTTTCTGGCCGTCAGCACAAACCAGGAGTGGAGGGACTATTTTCTAGAAAGAATTCGTATTTCCGGAAAGAGCCTCTTGGACCGCTTCCTTGTCCTAGGCAAGGGATTGATTCTCATAACCGCCCATTTCGGCGGTGTGGAGTTTTTGCCTGGGTTTTTGGCCCTTCTTGGATACCGTGTTGCCATCATCGCGAAGTTCAAGACTCAGAGACTCAGAGAAAAGTGCGAAGAGAAGGCGACAAGTGTAGGAGCGACAATTATCGATGCCAACGAAAAAAACAGTTTCTTTTCGGCCCTTTTGGCACTGAAGGAGGGGAGAATCCTGATCACACAGTGTGACGAGGTGGAATGTTGGCGAACCGATCCGGAAAGAACCGTTCCCCTCCTAGGAACGTCCTTTCAAGTGGATCGGACAATGGCCATACTCCAGAAAAGGTCGGGAGCGCCGGTTGTGTTTGGATATATGAGAAGGGAAGAGAAGGGGAGTTATGTGGCCAAAATTGAGGAAGTATATGAGCCAGATGGGGCATTCCCTCGGCGGCTGGGAGAGAGGATCCTGAAAAAACTCGAAATGCTTGTTTACACTCATCCCGACCAATGGTACATTTGGAAGAACTTTCAACGCATGAAACCACCTAGACGGGAGGGAATCGCAGTTGAAGATTACAAGGGCCGGAATCTTCGGACTGTGCCTCCCCCTCTCGCAGTCTATCGTCCATCATTCAGCTTTTCGTAACTCCACGGACAATATCGTTGTCAGGCTCTGTTCTGATGACCTTGAGGGCTACGGTGAGAGTGTTCCCAGAAGCTACGTGACAGGGGAATCGGTCCAGTCTGCCTTTGAAATACTCAGACGATCGTTGATACCCTCCCTTTCCGGTAGGAGCTTCCCCTCTATCGAAGCGGTGAAGGAATACCTTTCAGAGTTGGGGAGGAGTGCAATCTGCCAAACCCATCTGTCTGCCTTCTGTGGTTTTGAACTGGCCCTTCTCGACCTGTCCAGCAAATACTGGAACCAATCTCTAGAGGGGATGTTCGGATTCCGTTGGAGACAGCCTCCCCCTTATAGTGCGGTTATTCCGATGCTCCCCCAGGACGGAATGGAGGCCTTTATCGCTTTGTTGAAAAAGAACAACATGAGAAACATCAAGATCAAGGTCGGGGCGCGCATAGACCCCGCGGTATTTGAAAAGACCCTGTCGGTCTTGGGCACCGATGTGAATCTTCGCGTCGACGCCAACGGGGCCTGGACAGTGAAAGAGGCATTGAAAAACATCGAACAGCTCGAGGCCTTTGGGGTCCAAGCTGTTGAACAACCCGTGGCAAAGGAGAACCTGAGAGGTCTCAAAGAGGTCACTGTCCATTCAAGAATCCCCATCATCGCTGATGAATCGGTCTGTTCTGTCCAAGACGCCAGAAACCTATTGGAGACGGGAGCATGCCACGCCTTCAATGTCCGAATCTCGAAATGCGGCGGATTCATCAGTTCCCTGGCCGTTGTGGATATAGCCAAAAGAGGAGGCCTGAGATGCCAGATGGGATGCCAGGTTGGGGAGACAGGAATCCTCTCAGCGGCTGGTCGCCATCTGGCAGGATGGTTCGACGACCTCCTGTATGTTGAGGGGTCATTTGGCACCTGGGTGCTTCAAGAGGACATTGTAGAGGAAGACATCCGTTTTGGACGAGGCGGCCGCGCCCGTCCTCTGTTGGGAAGTGGACTCGGCGTGCACGTCAATCAAGAGGCTCTCCAAAGGCACGCTACAGCCTCCGAGACGGTAATATTCTGAGAGATTGGCGTCCGAGTCTTTCTGAGCGGTGTTCAAATAGGGGCCCCAGGATCAACGACCGCGTATCCCTCGGCTTGCTGCTCAAGGTTTAGGCCTCGATCCTCTCTCCTCGTAAAGAAGATAATCGTCCAGAATTCTCTTATGATCAAAAGCCAGGATTTCAGGCATGTTCAATGCTCCAAATACCCGGACCTCACCGGCATCATCTCCGGCTCTCGGTTGACCCGTCGACCTGGCAATAAAAACGGTCGTAACAGAATGGTGCCGAGGGTCTCGATGGGGATCTGAGTAAGTGTAGAACTGTTCGACCAACTCAACGTCCAAGCCAGTTTCCTCTTTAGCCTCACGAACCGCTGCCTCCTCCAGGCTTTCTCCGTAGTCGCAAAATCCCCCTGGGAGCGCCCACATTCGCGGCTCTCTATTCCTCCTGATGAGGAGAATTCCCTCTTCCCTGTTGGGTGTCAGGCATCGAATAATGATGTCGACCGTCAGTAGGGGGGAGCGGTATTGCTTAATGGGATTGCCACATTTCGGACAGTGGATCATCTCTGATTTCTCATTCTCCGGTCCACAGCAAGCCTTGCAGATTCCCAGTGGGTAGGCCGCATCATCCCCTTTTCGTGAGAGTTCAAACAGACACTCAGAGCAAACAAACCTTTCGCAGGACTCACCGTAGGCCCGATCCCCTCCTAAACGAGCTGGGCTAGAGCCCCTTCGATGCGCTCTAGCCCCTTTTCGATATTCTCCGTAGAGGTGGCGAATGAGAGTCTCTCGTACCCTTCTGCTCCGAAGCTTTGGCCAGGGACCAATGCGACGTGAGATGTTGTGAGGAGATAATCGGCGAGGTCCATGGAATCGATGATCTCTTTATCCTGGTATGTCCGACCGAACCAGGACGAGAAATTGGGAAACACATAGAAGGCCCCCCGAGGCTTGAAGCACGAAACTCCCTCTATGGTGTTTAATCGGTTGATGATAAGATCGCGGCGCTCGTGAAAAATCTGAACCATCTCCCTTACGGTCTCTTGGGGACCAGCCAAGGCCGCGGTTGCCGCTTTCTGAGAGATAGAGGTCGGATTCGACGTGCTTTGACTCTGAATGCTCGCCATGGCCTTAATCAGTTCAGCCGGGCCTGCGGTGAAACCGATGCGCCATCCTGTCATGGAGTAAGTCTTGGACACCCCGTGGACAATGATTGTTCGATCTTTCAGCTCCCTATCGAGAGAGGCGATGGATGTATATTGGAAGCCGTCGAACACAATCTTTTCATAGATATCATCCGAAATGACATAGATCCCTTGTTCCAGAACGATCTCTGCCAACGCCTCCAGATCCTTCCTTTCATACGCTGTACCCGTGGGATTAGAGGGACTGTTGAGGAGCAGGGCCTTTGTTTTTGGAGTGATGACCTCCTTGAGGCGTTCCGGAGGGATTCTGAACCCCTCCTCCTCTGACGTGTCTACGATCACGGGTGTAGCGCCGGCCAGTTCCACTATGGGGGGATAGGAAACCCAGAAGGGAGCGGGGATGATCACCTCATCTCCAGTGCCCAAAAGGGCCTGGGCCAGATTGTAGATGGCATGTTTTCCCCCACAGGAAACGAGAATCTCCGACCTATCGAAGTGCAGACCGTTATCTCTTCTGAATTTTTCGATGATAGCATCCTTAAGCTCATCCGTACCGCCCACGGGCGTATATTTTGTGAAACCATTGTGAATCGCCTGAATGGCGGCCTCTTTGATGTGGGCGGGCGTGTCAAAATCAGGTTCTCCAGCCCCAAAGCTGACGACATCGAGTCCCTGAGTGCGCATGGAGATGGCTTTGGCTGTGATAGCAAGGGTAGGCGACGGGCTGAGCTGACGGACTCTTTCTGATAGATTCATTTCTCACCTCCTCGTCGATCTGACGGGTCGCCCCTGGAAGATGTCGGTGACCCCTCTGAAAGGAGTTTCTGTCTCCCCCCTGGACCGGACGATTCGAATTGAAGGTTTACGCGCCTTTTCGTGCTTCAAGCTCTCCACCTCAAAGGGATCAGAAAGAGATAACCCGCCTCATGCAGAACGCCCGCCCAGGAAAAGGACCCCGCGAACCCGCCGATTTTCTCCTCAAGGACTATCTCTAGGGGGGACCAAATAGAATCCGAGAGATCTCTTTGATTCGGTCTACTCCCTTCACCTCTTGGGGAGACTCAGGCAAGTGGACCATCCGAATACGATGACCGTAGGTCTCCTCAAGGGTACGAAGATACATCCGCTGCATCTTTTGTTTGACCTCATGGAACGAACAATCGGCATGATCAATCACATGATTGATAATCAGGTATCTGACGGTCAACTGATACTCATCGAAATCTTTGATGATACGTTCGGTCTGCTTGACCCCAAGAGCCTCAGGTATGGTAACTAGGACAAATATCGTTTTTGCTTGGTCCCGAATGAATCGAACGATTTTTTCCGCCAAATACTCCCAGCTGCTTATGATCTCCAAGAGAGAGCGTTTACCTCTACGCAATCGGACGCTGTCTTTGACTTTCTCAAAGTAACTGTAAATGTTAAGATAAAACTTCGTTGCAGCCTCCAAGTGCTTTAGGAAGATTTGAGGCAGATGCAGGAGCCGCAAGGTATGGCCAGCCGGGGCAGTGTCCCAGACCACCAGATCGTATTGGCCCCCTTCCACCAGATCGAGGATATAATTGAGCATATACTCCTCCTCAATCCCGGGGGCCGAGCCGATATAATCCACAAAGTCGTAGTCGAGGTTGGCAAAGGACGATATGACCTCATAGATTTCCGGACCGAATCGCCTCCGCCACATGTCCAGGACGACCTCAGAACTAATCTCGATCCCGTACAGGTCCCGAATGTCCTGGATCCCGGTCTCTCTGTCCCCTATCGAGGTTTCGAAGATATCAGACAGAGAAGGGGTGGGATCGCTGGAAATCACCAGGGTCTTCCTTCCCATATTCGCAAAATGCAAAGCCAGGGCAGCGGCGCAGGTCGTCTTCCCGACACCCCCTTTCCCACCGATCATGATGAGCTTGCTGTCCTCTTTGTCCAGTTGTGACAGCGTCGAGATCATGGATCACCCGGTTTGCGAAATGTTTTCGAATTACCATATAATAAAAACCAAGCGAGGGCAAGGCTCGGTTCCCATGGGGGCGTAAAAGTAACGAACCATGAGGCCGGTCAAGACGTCGGGTCAGGGTGGACAATCCTGACAGAGATTTGATTGGCTTTATCTGTTATGCTTACCCAGTATGCGGCTGCGGGCCAGGGGGAGAAAGAGGTGGCGCGGACAAATGCAATGATTGAGATTGATCAGGGTCTCTGTAAAGGATGCCTGTTGTGTGTCCACGCTTGCCCGAAAGACCTGATCGAGGTATCCTCCGGACTTAATGAGAAGGGATACTATCCGGTTGTCTTTAGAGAAAAGGGCATGAGAAAAGACAAACGCCAGTGCACAGGCTGTTGTATCTGTGCTGTCTGCTGTCCAGAGATTGCCATCGAGGTATACCGTGGGTAGGGTTTTGATGAGAGGAAACCATGTGATCGGTGAGGCAGCGGTTCGGGCCGGTTGCCGTTTCTACTCGGGCTATCCCATTACGCCTCAAAACGAATTGACTGAGTACATGGCTGCCAGGCTTTCGGAGTTTGATGATGGAATTTTCATACAGGCGGAGAGCGAGCTAGCAGCGATCAATATGGTTATGGGCGCCAGCATGGCTGGAACCCGGACGATGACGTCCTCTTCGGGACCGGGTATCAGCCTCAAACAGGAAGCGATCTCATTCCTTTCAGCCATGGAACTTCCCGCTGTCATCGTCAACATGTCTCGGGGAGGACCGGGTCTTGGAAACATCGCGCCTTCTCAATCCGACTATTTTCAGGCCACTCGGGGGGGCGGCCATGGCGACTACCGAACCATCGTTCTGGCTCCCGATTCCGTCCAGGAACTGGCCGATCTGACAATGAAGGCCTTTGATCTAGCCGATGAATACCGTACGCCTGCTTTTATCCTCGGGGATGGTATGCTCGGGCAGATGATGGAACCTGTCGAGTTCCTGGATTCAAAAGGCTCGGGGAAACAGCCTGCGAGAGACTGGACCCTCACAGGAGCCAAGGGTAGACCCAGCCGAATCATCCGGTCCCTTCTTCTGGATCCGGCAGTCGAGGAACAGCACAATTGGAAACTGATGCGAAAATACGAACGCATCTCCCAAAAAGAGACGCTCCACGAAACCTTTCTTCTCGAACACGCTGCCATGGTGGTGGTTGCTTTTGGAACGGCTGCGAGAATTGCCAAGGGAGCGGTTATTCGGGCACGGGAACAGCATATCAAGGTTGGACTGTTCCGGCCCATCACCGTGTGGCCCTTTCCATCCGACGCGATTCGAGAGATTAGCAAAACAATCAAGCACTTCTTAGTCTTTGAGTTGAATACCGGACAGATGGTCGAAGACGTGCGTTTGGCCGTGGAAGGGCGGGGGGGGATTCACTTCTACGGAAGACCCGGAGGCATCATTCCCACGCCTCTGGAAATCTCAAGAGTCATTGCCAGCCAATACTATCAAAAGAGGCTTGGATGACAGAGGGACGGTCTCAGGGAGCTGCACGAGGGTTATGTTTCAGGCATAGGAAATCGAGGGATAGGCATGAGGAAGGTTTTTTCCAGGCCCAAGTCGCTCAAGCATAATCCATTCCACTACTGCCCTGGATGCGGCCACAGCATTTTGCATCGCATTATCGCAGAGGTGATCGATGAAATGGAGCTTCAAGAGATCGCCATCGGGGTCCCCCCGGCAGGCTGCGCGGTCCTCGCCTACAACTATTTTGACATCGACATGGGCGAGGCACCCCATGGCAGGGCTGCGGCAGTCGCCACGGGGCTCAAACGGTCTCTGCCCGATCGGCTGGTTTTCACGTATCAGGGGGATGGAGACATTGCGGCTATCGGGACAGCAGAAACCATCCATGCCGCGAATCGAGGGGAGAACATCACAACCATCTTTGTCAACAATGCGGTGTACGGCATGACAGGGGGCCAGATGGCTCCAACGACACTACCAGGCCAGGAAACGACGACTTCTCCGGGAGGCAGGCGGAACGCTGTTCACGGTTACCCGATGAATCTGAGTGAGATGCTGGCTCTGGCCAAGGGGACTTCGTACATCGTGAGGACCGCGGTGAACTCCCATGCCAACATCCTGAAAACTAAGAAGGCCGTTGCAAAAGCCTTCCAGGTCCAACTCAACAGAATGGGTTTCTCCCTTGTGGAAGTCCTTTCCCCCTGTGGGACCAACTGGAAAATGAGTCCGATTGAGGCTTGCGACTGGATTGACAAGCATATGGTTGAATGCTATCCCCTTGGAGTGATCAAAGATAACACCAGGAGTAGAAGGGATGTTGATTAAGACGGTTTTCTCAGGGTTCGGCGGACAGGGCGTTTTGATGATGGGATACGTCCTGGCAGTGGCTGGAATGCACGATGGAAAAAACGTCACCTATCTTCCGGCCTATGGTGCAGAGGTCAGAGGGGGGACGGCCAACTGTACGGTTGCCATTGGGGATGAAGAGATCGCCTCACCCGTTGCTTCAAGCCCGGAATTTGTGGTCGTCATGAACAAGCCGTCCCTTCAGCGCTTTCAAAACATCGTTCAATCAGGGGGAGGGCTGTTTATCAACACGAGCCTGGTCGATACGAAACCTGTCCGAGGGGACATAGAGGTTTTCGAGGTCCCGGCCAACGATTTGGCGCGGGGTCTAGGCAATGAGCGACTCACCAATACGGTGATGTTGGGCGCCTATTTAGGAAGAACTGGACTTACACCCCTGAAAGCAACGGAGCAGGCTGTTGAAGAGATATTTGCAGCGAAGGGAAAGTCAATCGTAGCTCAGAACGTGAAGGCGCTGAGGGTAGGGTACAAGCACTTGGTGTGATCATGCCTCGTGAATCTGAGTCGACGCACGAGAAGGAGGGCATAGATGCCGGTTCGACAGATTTCGCTGAGTTTGGAGAACACGCCAGGTCAATTCTCCACGGTTATCGATTTTTTGGGAGAAAACGGCATTAACGTGATTGCTGTGAGCGTGGCAGATGCGGCGGATGTGAGTGCGGTCAGATTCGTAGCCAATGACCCAGACAAGGCGATAAGCGTCTTGGGGAGCCAGGGGTATACGGCGAAACTGAAGTCCGTTCTCGCCGTCGAAGCCCCCAAGCATCCTGGAGGCCTGAACGCCATCCTCAGTCCCCTAAAGGCCGCTAACATCAATGTCAACTACCTGTATACCTGTCTGACTCGCGGAGACAACACCGTCCTGATCGTCGACGTCGACAAGATGGAGGAGGCCATTGCGGTCCTCAGGAAGAATTGGGTTCACATGTTGGACGAGGAGCTGTATTCTCTGTGAATGCCCGCGCAACAGGTTTAAATTGTTCAAAATGTTCGAATCGTTCGAGCCCCTTGAATCGTTCAAACTGTTCAATCGCGCTGCTCGTTCAATCACTGACGTTCGTTCGAGTCGTGAAAACCCATAGGCCTATCGCGACTCTGTCTTTACCAGAATTTCAATTGTACTTTCCCGTTTCGAACGGCTCGAACGATTTGAACGTTCTCGACTCAACCCAGCGCAGTGATCGAAAGGGTCGTGGGGAATTGTTGACTGTCTAAGCGTAACTGTGAAGGCCGGAGAGCAGGTAGTTCACCCCAAAATAGGTGAACACGACTGCTGCAAAGCCCACAATGGAAAGGACAGCGGTTTTCCTTCCCGACCACCCACGGGTTATCCGAGCGTGGAGGAAGGCCGCATAAATGAACCACGTAATGAGGGACCAGGTTTCCTTAGGATCCCAACTCCAATAAGACCCCCATGCATAGTTGGCCCACGCTGCTCCGGTAACGATTCCAAGGGTAAGCATCGGGAACCCGATCAAGATCGACCGATAGCCGATTTCGTCGAGCAGGCCCGTTGAAGGCAGGAATCTCAACTGGGAGGGGTTATTCTTTTCCCGACCCTCTCTGAAGAAAAAGAGACAGCTGAACCAGAATGAGACGGCAAAGGCAGCGTAACCGACAAAGCAGGTTATGACGTGGATAGCCAACCAGGGACTCTTGAGGGCAGGAACCAGGGGGTTTATCCTTTCGCTGACGCCAGGAATGATGGATGTGAGCGCAATGAATATGAAAGCAAAAGGGGTTACAAAGACGCCGACGGCCTTCTGCTTGTAAAGGAACTCTAAAATCAGATAGATAAGCACAATCGTCCATGAGAAAAAAATCAATGACTCGTACATGTTTGACAGGGGAACATACCCGTACCCTGACTGATGGGTTTCAGCCCACCGGTAAACCAGCCCAACGGTGTGGAGGCCCAATGACAGGAGAAGGGAGTAGGTTGCAATCAACCCGATCTCATGGCTTCGGGTTACGGCATAGAGGAGATACGTTACGGTCACAGCCAGATACCCATACATGACGAGGCTAAAGATCAGTGAGCTTGTCGTTGATGTCATGAGTTGTCTCCCTCGCACCAGATCAGCAAATTACCCACAAAACCTAACAAATCCGACAGGCCCTGTCAATGGGGAAGGCCGATCCATAAAGGGCTCCCCCTGAATCGATCGCTTCAGGGGTCGACAGAATCTGGACG
>CAYGBW010000165.1:0-7096 GCA_964348185.1 uncultured Thermodesulfobacteriota bacterium
TCCAGCGCCTCTGCCAGTTCCTTGTACCGTTCTCTTATCTTCCCGACCTCCTCATCTCCAAGTGTCCCTGCCTCTTGCATGGCTTCCAGTTCACTCAGATCCACTGGCTTCCCATCCACAAGGGGAAGCATTGCCGGCCTCGAGTATGGCCCCATCTTAAGCTCGACGAGAGAGAAACCCGAAGCCTTGACGTCCTTCTCAAACCGGTTCCACAGATTGACCTGTTTCCCCTGCCATTGCTCCACCGTCTCCTTTCTCTTTTTCTGATAGGCCTCGCTCTCAAATATGAGAGGGATGTTCCTTTCGAGGCTCTCAATCAGATTCTCCATATCCTTTTTCAACCCGGTCCCTTGCCCCGCCGGAAGGGCGACGATTTTCGGCATGTCCGGATTCCTGAAGTTGTTCACATAGCACAGATCCTCCGGGATTCGATTCGTGGTATCGATCTCTTCGAGAAGCCTCTTGATGGTGGTGTTCCTCCCCGTCCCCACCAGGCCAGTCACAAAAATGTTGTAGCCAAAGCTCTCGATCTCCAGACCCACACGGATGGCCTCCGTTGCTCTCGGTTGACCGAGGATCTCCTGACAGGCCTCCAGATCCTTTGTGCTCTCGAATCCGAGTTCTTCTGGATCGCATCGCCATCGCAAACGATCCACGGGAACCTCCCGGAATTCAGCCTTTTTTGCCATCAAGGGTATCTCCTTTTGGGAATCTGCC
Organism: uncultured Thermodesulfobacteriota bacterium; assembly: GCA_964348185.1. Taxonomy (GTDB): domain Bacteria; phylum Desulfobacterota; class BSN033; order WVXP01; family WVXP01; genus CAYGBW01. The sequence goes on from CAYGBW010000165.1 coordinate 718, forward strand.
TCCCATTGTATCACAAAGGCCTTGCCCCTAGCAGGATTCGTTTCCGAGTTTTCCCTGGCCAGGTCCTTGTTCTGCTTGAAAAACTCAAAAAAAAAGACCCCTTCGGGCCCTGACTCAAGATCCTAGCTATCTCATCCTTTCTCTACGATCCTCCCTCGCCGTCTGCCTCTGTCGACCGACTACAATCCCTCCCTGGCGAGCTGATCGATCAATTCTCTCTGTCTGCCTGTCAGACTCTTGGGAATTCTGACGATCACCTTGACATAGAAATCGCCCTTTCCTCCCCCTTTCATGTGAGGGATCCCCTCTTTTTTCAGGCGGAGTCGCGTCTGATTCTGGGTTCCAGGGGGGACTTTCACCCGACGCATCCCATCTAGGGTCTTCACTTCGATGGTTGTCCCGAGGACCGCCTGAGAGAAAGTGATCTCTTTCTCCACGATGATATCGTCCTCTTCCCGCTTAAAGACGGGGTGGTCACCGATTTGAATCTGAATGAACAGGTCCCCTGCTCTGCTACCCCGCCGACCGGGTTGGCCCTTCCCCACGAGACGCAGCTTTTGGCCAGACCGGATTCCAGGAGGGATCTTCACGCTGATCTCTCCGGCACCGGTTCCTCTCCCCAGGGCAAGCCGCCTATCACTTCCCCTGGCCGCCTCCTCAAGAGAGATGGACAGCGTCGTCACCAGATCCGCCCCTTTCTGAGGCACGTGCTGCTCGTATTCAGACGACCCCTGTCTGAAAGACTGGCCAAACCCGAAATCCCCGCCAGAGAAATCGCTCCGGCGCCCCCCCCGCTTGAAACCCCTGCCAAAAAGGGTGCCAAATAGGTCATCGGAAAAGCCCATCTCCCCGAAAATATCCCCGAAGTTGAAGTTACGAAAGATGTCCTCCTGGGTGAACCGCTTATTTAAGCCCTCTGCACCAAACGTGTCGTATTGCTGACGTTTTTCCTTGTCGCTCAGAACCGCGTAGGCCTCATTGATCGCTTTGAAGCGCTCTTCAGCCTCCTTGTCTCCCTTGTTTCGGTCTGGATGGTACTTGAGGGCCAGCTTCCGATAGGCCTTCTTGATCTCATCTTCTGAGGCCTTCCGGCTGACCCCCAAGAGCTCATAGTAATCCTGTTTAGCCATGTCGTTGGCTCCCTGCAATGATGCGATCAACGGACCGAGCAGGGCTGCACCCTCTCGATCCTCGGTCTCGGTCGGTCCAATGAGTGCTCAGAGGTTTCCAAGCGAGGTGGGTGCGGCCTCAGTCCCTTAGAGTCCTATACGTCTCCTGAATCAGCCGGTTGAGGAAATCTTCGGGTTCGTCCACCGCCTCTCGGGTAAGCACGAATTCCTGCATACCGGTCTTGTCCCGGATTAGCTTCAGGCCGTGTTCATAATTCTGGGAGAACCGCTCACAGATGGCCGACACCTCGACCGCCTCGTCCAGGACAAGCTCGGTGATTCTATCGACTGCTGCCTCATCGAATTCAATCTGGATGTTATGCCTTTCGCCGAACTGCCGCTCATACACGTGGATCTGGTTCGAGATCCACACCGCCTCCTCGTACACGGATTGAATGTCCAGAGCCTTGTGGATCACCTGGCTCGCAATCAAATCAATACGACTGTCCCCAAAAACCACACCGTAGCGGGCCAAGAAATCCTTCTGGCGCTTTCGAATCAGTTCCTTGACCCCCTCCTTCTCTTCCAGGGCAACCTGTTCAAAAAGCTTCCCCATCTCGGTTTCATTAACACCAGCCACCAGCTTTTCCAATTCTCCCCGCGGGTTATCCACCATGGCCTGCGTCACCACAAATCGAGGGATGTTTGTGGATGGCAGCCGCTTCTCAAATTTAAGGAGGACTTTTTCGACAGCACTCACCAGGCCCCGGGCTCCGGTCCTTTCCTCAAATGCCCGTTCTGCTAATGCACGGAGGCTTTTGTCTTCAAAAAGGACATCAATCCCGTACGACTTGAAATCACGCTTCTTCCCTATGATTATCGGGTTGTTGGGATTCTTCAGGATGTGATAGAGATCATCGACCTCTAGGCGATCAAAGACCACGGTCACCGGAAGCCTTCCGATGAACTCAGACTCGAATCCGTAGCCGATCAGGTCTTCTGCCCTGACCTCTTTGAGATAGGCCGTCCGCTCATCCTTAGATTTAATCTCGGCACCAAACCCAATTCCTTCCCTGTTCAGCCGCTTCTTTATGTTATCTTCCAGACCGCCAAAGGCACCACTCATGATGAACAGGATGCTTCGAGTATTGACTGTCTTTTTGCGACGCTTGCCTGTCTTTCGGTATTGCTCGATGGCCTCGAGCTGCGAAATCGGGTCATGGGCCACCCTAAGGTCAACCTCTGTCTCTTCCATGGGCTTGAGCAGTGCCCGCTGGACTCCGGTTCTAGAGACATCTGGCCCGATGAGATTGTTGGATGAGGCGATCTTGTCGACCTCGTCGAGATAGACAATTCCGTACTCGGCGAGCTTGATGTCGCCGTCTGCCTCATGAACCAGGTCGCGGATGAGGTCATCCACATCGCCGCCGACGTATCCGGTCTCGCTGAACTTTGTTGCATCTCCCTTAACAAAAGGGACGCCGATCTTATTGGCGATCAGCTTGATCAAATACGTTTTTCCGACCCCGGTGGGCCCGATCATGAGAATATTGTTTTTGATTCGCCCCACTTCTTTCCGGTTCTTTTTCTTTGAATGTTCCTGATACTTCACCCGATTGAAGTGGGTGCAGATCTTGGTGGCTAGGATCTCCTTGGCCTCATCCTGCTTGATGACGAACTCATTGAGGTAGCCCTCCAGTTCCTCGGGTTTCATATCAAAATTGATTCGCAGGGGCTTCTTTTCCGATTTATCAATCTCATCCTTGCTCGTCCGATCTCTGTCGGTCTTCGGAAAGAGCATGGGCACGACGAGTTTGACTCTGTCACCGTACTTCTTGCCGAGATACTCGTTCAACTCCTTTTCCAATTCCTTCTGATCGGGAATCTTTCCGTCTCGAACCTCATCATCATCCATGGCTGTCCCTATCCTCACAGAATTATTCATAGTATAAACCTTCACCGGGAGATTTTCAAGGAAATGGAGACTCGGCCAACCTGTCTCAAGGTTGTTGATTCCAGGGATGGCTTCGGTTACTATTCTCAGATCCACCCCTGGGAGATCTTTTGATGTCGCCCGTAGCCGTTGTCCTTGTGCTGCTCTCTGCCCTGATCCATGTGGGATGGAATCTCCAAATAAAATCGAGTGCCAATCCCAAATCCTTCGCCCTGGTCCAGGGGGTTCTGCTCGTCGGCATCGGTGCCATTGCCCTCCCGGCCATCCCGCTCCGTTCGATTGCCGGAGACGTTTGGATTTACGTCGCCTTATCGGGCGCAATCCACATGATCTACACCCTGGCACTCAGCACGGCCTACGAGACGGGCGATATTTCGTACGTGTATCCCATTTCCCGGTCTGCCCCGGCCTTTGTGCCCATTGCCGCCTTTTTTGTACTTGGGGAGGGGATATCCTTACAGGGTGCCTTGGGTATCGCGATCGTGGTCGCCTGTGTGTTTTTGATACAGGTGCGAGGAGAAGCTCGTTCTGAACTCCAGCGTCTCTTGACATCCGTAAAACAGAAGGACAGTCGCTGGGCTTTCATCACCCTGGCATCTGTGGTCGCATACACCCTTGTCGACAAGGCCGGCATGGTTGCATTCAACCGCGTCGGAGAGATCTCCCACGGTCTGCGTGGGCCCGTCTACTTTTTGCTCCAGAACTTTCCTCGCATCCTGCTCTTTTGGATCTACCTGGCTTGCCGTCATGAGGTGAAGATCGGTCCCATGTGGAAGGCTCAATGGCACAGTGCGTTAGCGGCGGCATTTGGCATGATGGCATCCTACAGCTTGATCCTCCACGTCATGCAGGCGGAAACCGTCAGTTACATCGTTACCCTGCGACAGTCCAGCGTTCTTCTGGCCGTCCTGGTCGGCTGGCGAGCGCTGAGAGAGCAGCATGGGGGGCGTCGACTCATCGCTGGAGCCGGGATGTTCCTCGGCTTTTTTCTCGTTGCCACCGCTAAATGAGATAGCAACATTCAGGAAGAAATGATATGTATTGATTCTAAAAATCTCGACCCAAACACAGGAGTTCTTCGAATCTGGCGCATTGTTCCACCATTCTCTCCGAGTTGAAGGCTAAGATTCCATCATTTGAGGCAATCGTCTCTTAGTACAAAACTTCTTTCTATTCTGAGAAGAAGTTAAAAACATGAAATCCGAATTTCGAATCTCGAAACAAATCCAAAATCCGAATTCATCAATGACCGAAACAAGTGGCATGGGAGTCGTTTCCAGTTTCGGATTTTGGTCATTCGAATTTCTTTCGGATTTCGGGTTTCGATATTCGGATTTGGTTGCCGCCGGAAGCCGCTTTAGAAAAACAGGGCGTCTTTCTTTTGCCGCAGTCCCATCAAGCTGGCATAGACTCCTGGGACCCCGGGCGTTGAAACCATAGGGAAAGGATAGACTATGGAGAAAAAACCGCTGATCACGACCGAACTTCCTGGCCCTCGTGCCAGAGACCTCTTGGAGAAAAACACACGATACCGCTACCCGAAGGGTCCCTTTACGTTCGACTTTGTGGCTGAAAGGGCTGAAGGGGCATTCATCGAGGATGTCGATGGCAACCGCTTTCTGGATTTCATGGGGGGCATCGCCGTCCTCAGCACTGGCTCGTGTCACCCCAGGGTGGTCGAAGCGCTGGAGGGACAACTCAAAGAGTTCCTCCACGTCGGCCCGACCTTCTTTTTTGATGCCGAGATTCGCCTGTCCGAGAGAATCTCAGGCCTGGCCCCCGGGGAAGCCCCCAAAAGGGTGTTTCTTGGAAACTCAGGAACGGAGGCGATTGAGGCGGCGATAAAAGCGGCGCGGCACAAGACCAGGAGACCCGGCGTCATCTCCTTCATCGGTTCGTTCCATGGAAGAACCCTGGGGGCTATGTCCCTCAGTGCCAGCAAGATTACCCACAAGAAATTCATGGGCCCTCTGCTCCCTGAAGTCCACTTTGCCCATTATCCATATTGTTACCGGTGTCCTTTTCACCTAGAGTATGGACAATGCGGTATCTATTGTGTCACGTACATTCGGGAAGTCCTCTTTCAGAAGATCATTGCACCGGAAGACGTGGCAGCCGTTTTTGTGGAACCCCTTCAGGGTGAGGGAGGCTACATTGTCCCTCCCCCGGAGTTCCTACCCGCCCTGAGGAAGATCACCGAGGAGTTTGAGATCCTTCTTGTTGCCGACGAAATCCAAACGGGATGCGGCCGAACAGGCAAATTCTTCGCGGTGGAACACTGGCAGATCGAGCCGGACATCCTTACGCTGGCCAAGGGAATCGCCTCGGGATTGCCGATCGGGGTCATGGTGGCCAGAGACGATGTGCTTACTTGGGAACCAGGAGCCCATGGCACGACCTTTGGGGGGAATCCCCTCTCCTGCGTGGCGGCCCTGGAGACGATTGACCTGTTGCAAAATGGCCTCGTCGACAATGCGGCTCAGGTAGGGTCGTGGATGCTCGATCAGTTGAACCAGTTCAAAGAGCAATCCGGAATCATCGGAGACGTGCGGGGAAAGGGGCTGATGATCGGCATCGAAATCGTAGAGGACGAAAAGACAAAGGCCGTTGATCCTGACAGGCGCAACAGTATCATTAAGAAGGCCTACAGCAAGGGATTGCTTCTCCTCGAGTGTGGCCCCAGCAGCATTCGGTTATGCCCACCCCTTGTTTTGAGTCAGGAAGAGGCCGAGATGGGACTTTCGATTCTCAGGGAGTCGATCGAGGAAGCATCCCCTTCGTAGGCGCGATAAGGGGCCATGAAAGGAGAGTTGAGAACGCCTCCAAGTCAGCTTAGAACTCCCTGATTTCTTCGTCGTTCAACGGAATGGCCTCTTCAGGTTTTTCAGCCGGCGATGCAAGGCTTACCCAGATCTACGATGGAGCCAACCCGATCAACCGGCTGGCAGTCTTCGAAAGCCAACTGGGTGCTGAATTCAGAGGCGGGATTGAGCGATCCTCTATGTCTACCGATCAATCCTCTCTTCAGAGACGAAACTAACCGACTCCCTCTGAAAGTGAATATTCCTCGGCCAAGATTCCTCGAGTGGATCCCCTTCGGGATTGACATTTATATCGATACCCGGTAAAGTGCTCCCGACAACAAGGAGATACTCCTTATGAGATGTTCGGCCCTTTGGTGGTTTTCCGGAAGTGTCGATGCTGGCCCAGGTCCTCCTGGACGGTAGGGAGGGAGAGAGGAATCAGGGGTGGCCATGGGCGCGGTCCATGGCTTTTTTTATGGCAAAATTCTCCGTCGAGGATAGAAAACCTGTAG
>CAYGBW010000166.1:0-30348 GCA_964348185.1 uncultured Thermodesulfobacteriota bacterium
CGTCAACTCATCGAGATTGAAGCCATTGTTGATTTGTCATAAAGTCATGATGTCCATCACGATACGAACTCAGAAGAATCTGGTAAGACGAGATGGCTATCATCATGAGAAGGCCGTTGAATGAGCAATCAGAAAACGGATGTTCTCCAATTTCAGGAGCAGTTGTCAACAAAGAGACCCTCTTAAGAGGTTTGATCAAGATACGATGGCCACGTTGTTTTGTGCTTCTCTGATGTAGCCATAAGAAAGCAGACCACAAATCGGGAAGGGTCGGTAGCCCGTTGCCCATGTTTTGAGTTTCTCGACTCAACGAAAAGGGAGGGATAATCCAGTCATGCCTCGTTTGATTGTGAGGCGGGTTTTCCAGTCAGGACTCGTTCTGATTGTGGTGAGTCTACTCTCCTTTCTCCTCGTCTACGTCTCCGGAGATCCAATCAGCGTTTTGGTCCCTCTGGATGCGAGTCCTGAAGACGCTGATAACATCAGGGTCCAGTTTGGTCTCGATCGCCCGATCTACGTTCAATACATTGTTTTCATCAGGCAGGCCTTGAAAGGAGACCTGGGCGATTCATTCCGATACCGGCAGAAGTCCTTAACCCTTGTCCTTCAACGCCTTCCAACCACGCTTCTCCTCGTCGCGGCAACCGTTCTGATTGCTGTATTTATCTCCATTCCCCTGGGGGTTTTCTCAGCCTCTCGAAAGGATACTGCCTTTGATCATCTGGCCACAGTCGTCTCTCTCTCTGGGATTTCAATCCCGGCCTTTTGGGTGGGGATCATGCTCATCCTGATCTTTGCTGACTATCTCAGGGTGCTTCCGCCATCGGGAAGGGGAGGGCTCAGCCATCTCATTCTCCCTGCTGTGACCAATAGTGTGAACCTCATCGGTCTCCTCACCCGGCTCACACGGTCCACGATGGTGGAGGAATTGGAGAAGAGCTACATCGTTGCCCTCAGGGCAAAAGGGCTCCCCCGTTGGCTTCTCCACTATAAACATGCCCTTAGGAATTCGATGATCCCCGTGGTCACCGTGATTGGTCTCCAGTTTGGGACGCTGATCGGCGGATCGGTGATCGTCGAGACTGTCTTTGCCTGGCCCGGTGTTGGATGGCTCCTCTTCAGCGCAATCACCATGAGAGATCTCCCCCTGATCAGAGCCACGGTCTTGCTCATCTCTCTGCTTTTTGTAATCATCAATCTGATTGTGGATATTCTCTATACGTTCATCGATCCAAAGATCAGATACATCGAGTGAAGGAAGGAGATGAAAAGACTCCTTGTCAAGAAAAACACCATGATCAGCGTTGGCACCCTGTTTACCGCGGCGGTCGTGTTGATGGCTGTTCTTGCACCCCTCCTTTCCCCCCATGATTACGTCCAGCAGGATCTGTCCAAGGCCCTGAGGCCTCCTTTCTGGGTCAAGGGGGGACAATGGACAAATCCCCTCGGCACGGACCATCTGGGGAGAGACATCTTCACCCGCATCCTTTATGGGGCGAGGGTCTCTCTCTTCGTTGGTGTGGGATCCGTTCTGATCGCCGGGACGATCGGCATATCTCTTGGCCTTGTTGGGGGTTACCATGGGGGATGGCTCGATTCCCTGATCATGCGGATCGCAGACATCCAGTTATCCTTCCCTCCCATTTTTCTGGCCATCGCCATGATGGCGGTCTTTCCCCAGAACCTCTTGACCCTGATCCTGGTCCTGGGTGTAATCACCTGGGTCCAATTCGGACGGGTGGCTCGCGGTTCGACCCTGTCAGTCAGGGAAAAGGACTTTATTGAAGCCGCACGTTCCCTCGGAACGTCCAACACCAAGATCATTCTCCGCCATGTCCTCCCCAATATCATCTCTCCCCTGGTCGTCATCGCCACGGTCTACATCTCCAGGATGATCCTGGTGGAGGCCGGTCTCAGTTTCTTGGGCCTAGGCGTTCAGCCCCCGACCCCGGCCTGGGGGAGCATGCTGAGTGAGGGACGGACCTATTTCAAAATCGCGTGGTGGTATGCGACCTTTCCAGGAATTGCGATCTTTATCACCGTCCTGGGAATCAACGTGTTGGGCGATGGGTTGAGGAGGCTTTAGGGTTATGCTTCATGGCACGCGACCCAACGGCCAGGTCGGATCTCTTTGAATTCCGGTATCTCCTTTTGGCACAGAGGGTCTCGACGGTCCTGAAAGAGAGGGCATCGCGGATGAAACCGACATCCTGGGGGGGGATGGATTGGATTGGGGACATCCCCTTCCAAGAGGAAACGGCGCCGCTTTATCCGGGTGTTTGGGATAGGGATGGAGGAGAGGAGCGCCTTTGAATAGGGGTGGAGGGGAGCTTCGTGGAGTTCTTCTCCTGGAGCGGACTCGACGATTTTCCCCAGATACATCAAGGCGATCCGATCGCTGATATGCCTCACCACGCTGAGATCGTGGGAGATAAAGATGTAGGACAGCCCATATTCCTCCTGCAGATCCTTCAAGAGATTCAATACCTGCGCCTGTATCGATACGTCTAGGGCAGAGACGGGTTCATCGCCAACGACCAATTTGGGACGAAGGGCCAAGGCCCGGGCAATCCCAATCCGTTGCCTCTGTCCACCGCTGAACTCACGGGGATAGCGAGAGATATGCTCGGGCTTTAGCCCAACCCGATCAAGAAGGTGAACGACCAGGTCCTTTCTCTCTTGCCCTGTTCCAATGTTGAAATTATCCAGGGGCTCCCTGACGATGTTTCCGATCGTCATCTTGGGATTCAGGGACCCGTAAGGATCCTGGTAGATGATCTGCATCTTTCTCCGGCAATCCTTCAGCTGCCTCCGGTCCAACTTACAGATGTCGTCCCCCTCCAACCAGACCTGACCCGAGGTTGGCTCGATGAGACGGAGGAGGGCTCTCCCCGTGGTGGATTTGCCGCATCCGCTCTCTCCCACAAGCCCCAATGTTTTCCCCTTCTCCAAAGTAAAGCTGACACCATCCAGGGCATAAACCATTTCCCTCCTTTTTGAAAAGAGCCCTGACCTGACGGGGTAGTATTTCTTAAGATCCTTCACCTCTAAGAGCATGGGAGCAACCTGCTGCTCATTTCCCATAGAGCCAACATCGCACGGAAGCGTCATCTGACACCCGTTTCCATTCTGGAGATTCCTCCCGGCATATCCCCATTCCTTCGAGGCATCTTGGGTGAAAGAGACAGCCTCTGGGCAACGCATGAAGGCTGGGCACAACACCCGGGATTTCTTGAAGCCTCGTCGCCTTTTTCCCCTCCTCCCCGTAAGGCATGGACTGCAAAAGCCCACGAGTATAAGGATGCCGGGGGTTTTCGAAAATCTCATCCACAACGGCCTCTTCAACGATCTCGCCTGCATACATGACGATCACCCGTTGCGCCGACTCTGCAATGATTCCCAGGTCATGGGTGATCAGAATGATGGCAGTGTCCAATTCCTCTTTTAACTGAAGCATAAGATCGAGAATCTGTGCCTGTATGGTGACGTCGAGTGCTGTGGTCGGTTCATCCGCAATGAGGGCCTGGGGGCGACAGGCCAATGCCATCGCGATCATGATTCGCTGCTGCATTCCGCCACTCATCTGATAGGGGTATTCAGAGATTCTCTCTTCCGGGGAGGGAATCTTGACGAATTTCAGCATCTCAATCGATTGTTCTAAAGCCTCCCTTTTCGAAGATCCTCGATGGAGCTGGAAGACTTCGGACATCTGATCCCTGATGGTGAACACAGGATCGAGAGAACTCATGGGATCCTGGAAGATCATAGAGATCTTGTTGCCCCTGATCTCTTGCATCTGGCCCTCGGACCGCTTCAAGAGGTCACGCCCTTCAAAAAGAATCTCGCCCTCAACGATTCTCCCTGGGGGATCGTTGATCAGCCTGAGGATAGAGAGGGCGGTAACGCTTTTTCCACATCCCGATTCCCCCACAATCCCAAGGGTTTCTTTCCGATGGAGGTCCCAACTCACCCCATTCACGGCTTTTCCGATCCCCTCTGGGCCGAAGAAAAAGGTCTTCAGATTCCGAATCTGCAGAATAGAGGACATCTCCCTGCCTTCGCTGGGATGAGGCAGATCCCAAAACTCGGCCTCTCAAAGTGCCCAAAGCAAGCACAAAAGGCTCTTGACATAAACCGATGCATTTTATCAAATCTCCCTGGCCCCCGCAAACCTTGGGTCAATGCAGATTCGGGGATCGTCGTAAGATTGCCTTCCTTTTCTCTTCCCAGGAATTGTGCTAGAATTCGGGTCTTCAGGAAGGCCTACCTAGGCCGAAAGAGGGAGCTTATTTGAGGGAAATGGGATTGTTAAAGGCTTATGTCTAGAAGAACCAAGAGCATTCAAAGGAGACAAAGGTCGAGGTTGACCATGTCTTCTGGGAGACCGATCTGAGTAGGAGGGTCTAAGGTGGATTGGCATGATGCAGCGCTATCAAACCGAGTTGTGAACATTCAATCACCGAAGTTCGGTATTATTGCCGAGGTCCGCAAAGGGATAGAAGGTCTGAGCGATGTGGTGGTTCTTGGGTATGGTGAACCGGACCTGGACACCCCCGAGTCTATCCGAGAGGCTGGCAAAAGGGCAATTGACGAGGGGTTCACCCATTATGTGCTTCCCGTTGAGGGCTACACGCCCTTGAGGGAGGCGATTGCCAAAAAGCTTTCGAGATGGAATGGGATTTCGGTTGATCCCGACACGGAGATCTTGGTCACTGCGGGTGTACAGGAGGCGATCAATGTGGCCATGTTGACCCTGATAAACCCGGGGGATGAGGTGATTATGCCACAGCCCTATTATTACTCAGATCCTCTGGCGGTCATTCTGGCTGGAGGCAAGCCCGTCTACACGCAGCTTCGGGAAGAAAACGATTTCAGACTGGATTTCCCCGATCTCAGGAGTAAGATAACCGATCGGACAAAATGCTTTTTCTTTATCTCCCCTAACTGTCCCACCGGCTCGGTCTTTACGAAAGGCGATTTAGAAAGCCTTGCTGAGATTGCCATGGAAAAGCATATCTTCATGGTCTCAGATGAGATCTACGAGGATCTGGTCTACGATGGGGAGAAGAACGTTAGCCTTGCCTCCCTTCCAGGAATGAAAGACTACGCCATATCCCTGTTTGGTCTCTCAAAGACCTTTGCCATGACCGGCTGGCGGATTGGTTACATGATCGGCCCCGAACGTATCGTGGGCCAAATGAAAGAGATTCATGCCCAAATCGCGATCTGTGCGAATTCCATTGCCCAGAAGGCGGCTTTTGAAGCGCTGACCTCCTATGAGACCCATGCCTCCGAGGTCAGAGGGATTTATGAGGAGCGACGTAACGTTTTTGTCAAGGGGTTGAACGACCTTGGTTTTCGTTGCAAGCCTCCGGCCGGTTCTTTCTATGTCTACTGCAACATATCGGTCTTTGAGATGACGGGATTTGAACTCGCTAAACGCATAGCGGCAGAGGCAAGGGTCCTCGGTTATCCAGGAACTGCCTATACTGAGGACAGTAGCGGTGATCCCTATATCAGATTTGCCTATACGGTCAGCAAAGAGAGGCTTCAGGTGGCTCTCGATCGGCTCGCGGGCTTTGTCAGAAACCTGTGATGACGAGATCGGCCACGGATGTGACGGACCTACCGGGGATTTCCCTTCTCGTCCCATCCCTTGATTCGATAATACTCTTTGACCATCCTCTGGATGTCGATCACGCTCCCCTTGGAAGGGCCCTCCTCAAGGGGCTGCTGAGTAAATCGACTGGGAAGGGTGTCCAGGGAGCTTTCCAATCCAAATTCGATGTTGAGAAGTCGGTCAGCCACAATGTGGTTCTTCAGGACCTCATCGACCCCTTCCGGGGTGAATCCCAGACCTGTCCCGGCCCGCAAAAGCCTCGACCCTGACTCAAAATCGAGAATGTCCATGCACAGGCCGATGTTCTTGCACATGGTCAGGCAGTCTGTCATCAGGGCAAGACGCTCACTGTAATCAACCAGCGCAGCTTTGCCGTTTTCGGCTAGGCGATCGGCTGCATCCCTCGTTCCAAAACGCTTCTCCGCCTCCTCGTAGCGCTCCGTCAACTCGAAGAAGGGCTCTGCCCTCAGATGATCTCCCCCCCGAGAGGCAATCGCATAAGTCAGACCATAGGCTTTGATGCCCCGCGGATCACCACAGATCAGGTCCAATCCCTTGACATGGAAAGCATACGCATCGGTCTCATTCCCGAACCGCTGGGCCAGGCTTCGGGTACCCTCGGCAAAGGCATCGCCGATCCCCTCACGGGCGGCTGTCATGTGGAGGATCTTTTCAATGGCTTTCCGGTTTCCCCAGGTCAGGTCGAGGCCGTCCAGATCGTCTTTTGTCAAAAGCCCCCTCTGGATGCACTCCATGGCCCAGCCGATGGTCTCCCCGGAGCTGACCGAGTCCATGCCCATTCGATTGAGAAAAGCATTCATCTTGAGTGCAAATTCAAGGTCGTCATTGCCCAACCGAGACGAGTAGGTGCAGAGGGTTTCAAACTCCGGCCCTTCGCTCTCCACGTCGCCGCTTATGTAGTACCGGGAACAGTGGACGTTACAGTTGAAGCAACTCTTGTTTTTGACCTTGAAGTCTCTGGCCAGCCTTTCCCCGCTGACCCGATCCACATAATCGCAGACGCCTTTTTGAAAGTGATTGGTGGGTAAGATCCCAAGACGGTTGAGGGCTGTCATGAGCATGGTCGTCCCCATCGTCTTTCTTGCCTCGAACTCGGGATGGGCCACGATCTTTTGATCAATCGCTCTGCATTGTTCCTGGTAGGCCATGGGGTCAGCCACTGCCACCGGACGGGTCCCTCGCACGGCAATGGCCTTGAGATGCTTTGATCCGAAGAGACAGCCCATACCGGTTCGGCCACACATTCTCGAATTATTACAGGCAACGGTCGCGAATTTTACCAGATTCTCCCCTGCTGGGCCGATGGCAGCGATCTGGGCAGCGTTGTCCCCCAGTTCCTTCCGGATGGCAGAGGTCGTCTCCCAGATGTCCCTTCCCCACAGATGGGAGGCGTCCCGGATCTCTACATGGTCATCAACAATCAGAAGATAACTCGGTCCCTCCGCTCGACCGGTGAAGATGATCTGATCGTATCCTGCCTCTTTCAGTTCAGGTCCGAAGTGACCCCCTGCTGCAGAATCCCCCAGAATCCCGGTGAGCGGCGACTTTCCAGAGATGGTGAAATAGGCAGATCCTGTCAGAAGTGTCCCTGTCAGGGGACCCACACCGATGAGCAGAAGGTTTTCCGGAGACAAGGGGTCTACATCCCGTCTCAATTCAAGGGACAGTCGCCTTGAGTTGAGCCCCCTGCCGCCGATTACCTTGAGCATGAAGTCCGGATCTGTTTTTTCCCTGCGGATTTTTCCCGAGGTCAGATCCACCCTCAGAATCCGTCCCCCATATCCAGGCAGCATCTATTTGTCCCTCACCCTAGCCCACCCGTCTCTCATGTCCTCAGAAACCATCTCGGCAAAGCAGACTCTTTTCCCCTCCGATGAAAGTTCCCGGCTCTGCCTCCTTATGCTCTTCAGGCTGACGGCCCCTGTCACTTTGGGTTCAAACACGATGGCCCCGAGGTTACACTCCCGGACACACTCGGGATCCCCCCCGCAGAGATCACAGACATGGGCCACCTCGTCGAATATTTCAATGGCCCCGATGGGACATCGAGTTTCACAGACGCCACAAGCCGTACAGAGGCTTTGGGACACCACAATCTCACCCATTTGCCCAACCCCGATGGCAGACTCAGGGCATCTTTTGCAATAGCGCTCCCGGCACTGCTGGCAGACAACGGGGACGTCGATTCCCCTGTCTTCGATCTTGGCGACCTTGATCCGCGATCCCTTCCTGCCAACCTTCCCCGAGTGAAGGAAGGAGCAGGTGACCTCGCACCTGCGGCATCCGGAACACTTGGAAACATCCAACTTGATCATTTTCCCGGGGCCCTTTCAATCCGGTAGGGAACCCAATCCTTCAGAGCGGATTCTGTGTGAAGGGCTAATTCTTCCCAAGGTCCCTTTCCGCCCACCCATCTCCCCCAAAAGGAGATGGTCCAATACTAACAGAAAGCATCTTTTTCTTTCAAGGTAACCGAGAAAGAACCGATCCTCTCGTAAGACTCATCGTCTAATATCCAACCGTAGGCTGACGAATGATGAAAAATCCGAATTACAAGATTCTCCTTTCCATTTTCTCTTGGCCACGTTACTATGAAACCATGAAAAGGGAGGGGAACCATCGATTCGCTCTGGTCAGAGAGATACCGGAAACCTTTGATCTGTGCATCAAACCTCTCGACAACCCCCAAACCATCGACGTCGACCTGGCCCGTCTCCAGCATCGAAAATACTGCGAAACCCTCTCCCAATTGGGCTTTGAGCTGGTCGTTCTTCCCCCTGATAATCGGTACCCAGACTGTGCCTTTGTGGAGGATACGGCGATTTTGATTGGGGACTCGGCGATCATCACCCGCCCACGTGTCGAATCGCGCCAGGGAGAGGTCGAGGCGGTCCGTGAAGTCCTTTCCCCTTATAAGCACATCGAGCGGATTCTCCCCCCTGGAACCATCGAGGGGGGGGACATACTTCTGGCCAAAGGCTCACTTTTTGTGGGCCTGAATGAACGGACCAATCAGGAGGGTTTCCGCCAATTGGAGGCCCTCGTTGCGAAAAGTCCTTTGCAGGTGATTTCGGTCCCTATGGGCAAAACCCTTCACCTGAAAACGGCCTGCAACTACCTGGGGAAAGGCCTCATGGTCGTGAATTACTTCGATTTCGACCCAGAAGTCTTTTCTGATTTTGAAATCATCCGGCCCGATTCTTCTGAGGCATCAAGGCTCAGCTTTCTTCCCGTAGAGGGATCGGTTCTTCTGCCTGACGACTGCCCAAGGGCCCAGGAGGAATTCAAGAAGAGAGGATGGAGAACCCTGCCTCTCGATATCTCCGAAATCAGAAAAGCTCAGGCGGGCCTCACCTGTATGTCCATTCTCTTTCAAGGCTAAGGCCGAAGCCAAGCCGCTGACTCCTCGTGTCAAGAATTTGTCTTCCCAGGGAGTTGGAAAGGCTCGATCCTCGTCCCCATTCCCAAGGGGAAATGGAAAACCATCTCTGGACCCGTTGCCACAAGGAGCACCATTCTTGCCCTGCTCGAGACGACCCAAAGGCGAAGTTTTGCCCCCGACGGTCTGCATTGGTATCTTTTTTGCTCAATTTGCTCCATAGTATTCAAGTCCGCCACAAGGGGGGAGGAAAATGGTCCACGGGGAAACGTCAACCGATCTTCACCTCAAAGATCCTCTGAAAATCGCTCTCAATGTCATTTCTCTGGCCATTTTTGTTATCGACAAGACTTTGACGATCCGATGGGTCAACCGGGGAGCCGAGACCCTCTTTGGGCAGAAGGGCCAACAGCTGGTCGGACAATCCATCGACCCTGTTCAGGGGTCTATCTGGACCTGGTCTCAGGGGCTCAAATTCGGTGAGACGGTCCCGCGCCTTTTTCGTGGAGGCGATCCGATCCTTGGGGCGGAACAGCAGGTCACCCTCATGTGGGATGGCAAGAAGACACCACACCATCTCAGAATCAACGCCTCGCCGATCGAGTTTGCCGGCGACCAAATGGTCCTCATGGCGCTCGAGGATATCACATCCGTGAAAGAATTGGAAAAGGTGACGACAGAGACGGAAAGGCTCAACCTCACGATCCAAACGGCCCGGGCTACTGCCCATGAATTGAACCAACCCCTCTCAGTGCTCGTCGGAAACCTCGACCTCCTCAAGAGGCAGATGGAAGTCGACGGATCCTTCAGCAATCGAATAGACAAGATCTCAACGAGTGCAGAGCGTGTCACCGAGGTCGTCCGTCGGTTACAGATGACCATGCACTCCCCTAGGGAGACCAAGACGGTGAAGGCCAGCAGGGTTGGCGCGAAAAAAAACGCGCCGGTCACCTAGGAGGGTTACCTTCTCCTAATCTTAGCCTCCCCACGGCATGTGGATGTACCGGTCAAAAAGCCGGTCATGATAATCCTTCAAAAACTCCTCGTGTCCCTTCTCCCATTGGGCAAGCATAAGAAAGGCTTCTCGAACCTTCCCTTCTGTCTTTTCAGCAAATCGATGATAAGACTCAACAAAATCCCTCTCGATCAAATAAGCCATGTGGAGCACCGTACAGGCCGGAATCATCGACTCAAGTACCGTCTGATCCAGCTTTTCTGATTCTGCCCGACGGCTGAAGAAATCCCCAGACCCCATGGGGAGATTCCCTTGGGTTGAAATATCCCCTCCCTGCCCGATACCTTTGATCAGTTCCTGGATAAAGGCGATGTGTTTCTTCTCCTCCGATGCTAGCTGCTCAAAGATCTCCACCACAGCCCCATGACTGAACCGTTTTGAGTTCTCCAGAAAGAAATCTCGTCCTGATTCCTCCATCTGAAGCGCGTACCGAAGAAGCCTCACCCTATCGATTTTCTGTTGCATCCTCTTCTCCTCCCCGTTCAGAACTCCAGTTGGACGTCCCATGAACCTCTCTCATGGATCGCCTCATCCTCCATCCAGATCCTCACATGATTTAGGACAATATGCCCCATCATATCCTCATTGGGATTGCCTCAAGACGTCACGACATCAACACGGCCTACCCCATCTCATCTGACCTCTGAAGCCGGTCAACAATACCTTACACGAAATCAGTCCAAAGAAGCCTTAACGCTTCCCCTTGAGATTACTCACGCTTTCTAACGTCTTTCGCCTTTCTGAGTTTTTTGAAAATCCCCATATTATCATATCAAGCTTTTAGAAGCTCGAGAATGACGCTTTTTGGGTTTTTCCACAGTCTCAAGTGAAGTACTCAAATTCGCTGATCCTTGATCGATCCGAGATTTCAGAGACAAATAAACCGAATGGCGTATCAGGGGAAGCGGCTATCGTGCAATCCAAGCCGATGATGGTTGGAGGCTTTTTCGGGAAACCCTATCCCTTTCAACACGGATGACCTATCCCAATCTATGCTCCCGAAGCTCGAGACCTGCGATGATGTTTTTCTGGATTTCCTTTGTGCCTTCATAGATGTCAATGATTTTGGAATCGCGTTCATATCTCCGGAAGTTATAAGCATCGATGTCCTCGCACCTTCGAATTTCCGGTGCAACGATCTGGCAGACCTCACTTGTGACAAACTTGGCAACATCGCCTGAGTATTTTTTCGCCATAGACGTGTATTTCGGGCTTGCTTTTCCCTTATCCACTAAAGAGGCAGCTTTGTAAACAACCAGTTTTAGCAATTCTGCCGCGGTCCTCATGTCCGCTATCTTATGCTGGGTTGCCTGCTCCCGAAGTTTATCTCTCAAACGTCGATTTTTCTTTGCGTATTCAAATAGGTTTTCCAGTGCCCCTTCGGCCAAGCCCGAACCCTGGGCAGCGATCTCTATTCGGCTTCTGTTGAAGAAGTTGACGATATTTCGAAAACCCCGATTCTCTTTCCCTATCAGATTCCTGTACGGAACTTTTGAATCCTGGAAGGAAACATTTGCAAGCGAAGTCATGTGGGTCCCGTGTTTTCTACCTATCTCGGCTGTGTCCACACCATCGGTTTCTCTGTCAACAAGAATGGTACTTAGCGCCTCCTCTTTCTTAGCATCTGGATTGGTGACTGCATAAACCGTCAAAAACTTCGCATGGGTCCCGTTTGTTATGAACTGTTTGTCACCATTAAGCGTAAAATGATCTCCTTTCCGAATTGCAGTTGTTGCTGCCCAAGTGAGGTCGCTTCCGTAATTTGGCTCTGTAAAGCATATTCCTGATAAATGTCTGCCCCGTGTCATTTCAGGTAAGTATTCCTCGCACAGCGGTTCGCTTCCAAACTCCGCAAAAAGTATCGAGGGTATCCATCCCAATGACAGGGCCATCCCATATCCTGGATCCTTTCTGCAGAGCTCCACGATTATAATAATCGTCGATGTGAAACTAAGACCTCTGCCACCGTATCGTTCTGGGTAGTCAACGCATATCAAGCCTGCCTTGCCGAGTTTTTTCCAGACATCAAAGGGATACTCATGTCTTTTCTCCAGCTCAATCGCCTTTTTCAGAACAAAATTCTCTTCAGCAAATCTTCTGGCCGATCTTTGAATGTTCTTCTCTTCGCGACCCAGTTCAAAGTCCATATCCAAAACCCGAGAAATGGTCTGTCAGCGGCGCCCCCATTGTAGACACCCAGGATATCACCGGTTGATGCAAGATAAATGCCGTCGTAGTCTTCTGTCCCAAGACGCAGCTACCGCTGGAAATGCCCCCCATTGCCTTGGACGCCGGCCCGGTTCTACTTATCCAGTTTGGTAAACTTCGAGCCTTCAATTTTCGCGTTTGCCATCAGCCCCTTCTGGCCGAAGACGAATCCGACGATGGGTTCCTTGATCTCCCTCGTGTCGATGGAGCCACCGGCACCGACATGGATCAGCGCCACTGACCCGTCCACACCAGCCTCCCATCCCGAGCTTCCACGGAACTTCTTGAGGGCCTCGTCTTGCATGAAGACCAGGGCGAGGTTCTTCTCCGGGGCTCCGATCTGGAGACCAAACGAGCCAGCAGCGATGCGGTAGGAATCGACGGGCTTTTCGCCGGGTTCCTTCATTTTCACTCACCACGGCGTTGCGGAGCCCGTTTGAAGATTGTGATGATCTCAGGTAGAATCTTGGTTGAGACTGCGGGTTGCGGTTAGCTCATAAGGCCTGCAAAGGAATGAGAAAGGGGAATCTGTGCTAACGCTTTTTAACAGTCTGGGGAAGCGGATTGAAGCATTTGTGCCTGTAAGGGACAGAAGGGTCACGATATTCACCTGCGGTCCGTCCATCTACCAGAGGGCTCACATTGGAAACTTCCGGACCTTTCTCTTTGAGGATATTCTGGTTCGGTACCTTGAATACTCGGGGTATACCGTCGAAAGGGGGATGAATTTCACCGACATCGAGGATAAGGCCCTGAGAGAGGCCAAGAAGAGAGACACGAGCCTTCGACGTCTCACAGACGGGAATATCAGAGAATTCATGGAAGAGATGCGGTTGCTAAGAATGAAGATCCCCGATTACCTTCCAAGGGCCTCTGAATCCGTTGAGGAGGTCATGGCTATTATCCAACGGCTCCTTGATCTCGGGATCGCCTATTCGTATCGGGGAAACATCTATTTCGATCCTCTGAAATTTCCTGATTTTGGAAGGCTTTATGGCCTGGACATGGGCAAATGGCCAACAAAAAAAAGGCGGTTTCATAAGGACACCTATCCTGGAATTCAGTGGAACCTCGGGGACTTTATCCTTTGGCACGGGTGCAAGAAAGAAGACACCCTCTGCTGGGATTCGAAGATGGGGTCAGGCAGACCATCCTGGAACATTCAAGATCCCAGCATGATCAGCAAGCACTTTGATGAGACCCTGTCCATCTATTGTGGGGGGATTGATAACCTCTTTCGGCATCATGATTACACCCGGGCGATCCTTGAATCCGTCCGACCTTATCCCATGGCCAAGTACTGGCTTCACTGCCACCACCTCTATGTCAATGGCCAAAAAATGTCGAAAAGCCGAGGGAACATCTATTACACGGATACCCTTCTGGACCAGGGATATGACATCAGAGAGATCAGATTCTTTCTCATATGCGGCCACTATCGGAAAAAACTCAATTTTTCAGAGAGCCAATTGCGGTCAGCCGCGGATAGATTGAGGCGGTTCAAGAGGATGGTGGGCGTCATCGAAGACCGAGCAAGGCAGGCGGATCAGGTCAACGGAGGGGTGGCCCTTGTTTTCAAGAAAGCCTTTACCGAAAGCATGGACAATGATCTCGATCTCCAGGGGGCCTTCGATGGACTTTACGGGTTGTTATCCAGAACAGGGGTCAGCGATCTGACACCAGGTGAAGCGGCAGGGGTCACAAAAACCCTGAGAGAAATCGATGAGGTTCTGAGGGTCATCTTTGATAATAATAGGAGTCAGGAGCCAGGATGAGAGGGGCACAGGGGTCCTCGGCGATACAGGCTAAAGGATGGCTTCGCGCCTGTTTCGCTCGAGGTTGGAGGCAAAGGTCAACTGCCTTCAGCTTAGGGGCCCGTAAGGTCGATCCTCCAACCTGATGCAAGGGGGCGAGACGAACTGGAAGACCAATTCTAACTCTCGTAGGTTGGGTTCGTTGGGGAAAGACAATGGGCAGGGAAGAGAGAAAAAAACGGAAGGGCCCGGCAAAAATCACCCATCTCAAGCCCGATAAAAGGAAAGGGCTGGTCGTCGTGATCACGGGGAATGGAAAGGGCAAGACCTCCTCAGCCCTCGGGATGATCGTCCGTGCCTGTGGCCATGGGATGAGGTCGGCCATGATCCAGTTCATGAAGGGCGATATCTACGCCGGGGAATGGGATGGGATCAAGAAGCTCACGTGCGATGTGGAATTGATCCCGACAGGGATGGGATTCTGCGGGATCCAGGGAAATCCTTACTCCCACGCAGAGCACCGTGAAGCGGCACAGGGGGCTATTCGACTGGCCAAGGAGAAAATCGAATCGGCAAAGTATCACATGGTGATTCTCGACGAGATTAACAATGCCCTTAAACTCAAGCTGGTCGACCTGGACCAGGTCCTGGATCTGATCCAGAGTAGGCCCCCCCTCCTTCACCTCGTTCTGACCGGTCGGGACGCCCATCCGGATGTCATTGATTTGGCCGATACGGTCAGCGAGGTGAGAGAGATCAAACACGCCTACCGGGAGGGGATCGAGCCCCAGCCAGGGATTGATTATTGAAAGAAACGGTGAGATCCTCAGAAATGGGTTGAACGCTTTCGATATCGCCGACTCATCCCTAGAAGCGATCCACGGTGACAATCTCGATCTCGAGTCGGCCGATCACATCGACTAGGGGCAGAAGGTCAGAAGAACGCTCTCCTTCGAGGAGCTTGAGATGGGTGGCATCGGCGCGCACCTGCCCAAGGGTTGGGTCGACCGGAACCCAGCCGCCCTTCACCAGACTCTCTGCCCAGGTGTGATAGAGAAAGCCCTGGTAATAGCTGGAATAGACGATCCCATTGACCACTCGGGTCGGGATCTCCAATGCCCGGGCAAAGGCCGCATAGAGGAAGGTATGTCCCTGACATTCCGCCTTTCTCCCTGAGAGCACATCCAATGCTGTAAAGACATCGACGGCTTCCCGTTTGATATGCTTCTCCATCCATTCCACCAATGCACGGATCTGGGCGAGGGTTCCCTTCGCGTCTCCTGCTATCTCCCCGGCCAACGTCCGAATGGCCTCGTTCCGGCTCGGAACGGTGAAGGAAGACTGGAGGTAGCGTTCTGCTGCAACAGGGTTTGGGAAATCCCTCTCTCCGGTATCAGCTCGCCCAGGGGTGCTGATCTGACAGTTGACTTCTTCTCCCCGGCGCTCACACCGTTGCAGCCGATCGGTCGGCAGGGCGAATCCCTGGTCGATTCCGGACACGATCACTTCCATGAACGTAACCTCCCCTGGATCTCGGATCGAGATGTCACTCTTGATCAGGCTGAAATCGAGCAGGAGATCCGCTTTGTTTAGAGCCGCCTGGGTCAGGTATCTCTTCGCCATCTCCTCACTTTCCAAACCAGAGATGAGCACACCCCTTAGCGCCATCTCAAGCAGAGGCCTGCCTTCCCCATCGATCCAGGTCGTGGTCTTTTGGCCGTGAAGCTTGGTTTTGATCTTGAAGGCCTTGCCAGGGAATAGGTCGCTTTCTTCGTAGGCCAGGACGGACTGGGTGACCGTATCGACGGTCTGGGTTTCTCCATCATAGACTTGGTAGCTGTAACGGCGACCGACTTCGAGTCCGTGCAGTGCGGGATACAGGTGGATCACACTGGTTGGGTAGAGTTCGTCCGTCAAAGGGATGGTTTGCCGGCTGGTGTTGCCTTGGGTATGGATATCGACCTCAAGCTTCCCATCCCTTATCCTGCCGGAAAGCTTGAGCCTGTTTCCATCCAGATCGTAATCGTAGGCAAAGCGTTCAAGAGACAAATCGTCCGCCACCCGGTCGTAGGACTTGAGCATAACCCGCTTCTCAACCATCAGGAGGCGAAAGCTGAGCGCGGCTTCAGTAAGGATTTCGAAGCGGTCCGGCGCATCTGCAGCGGCTGACAGCAACAAATGGGTGAAGCCGATCTTGGAACCGTTGAATACGATGCCCGTCCAGTACTCATGATCGGGCCACTCGGCGAGGGTGAGCTGTGAGGGGGGTGAGGGCGGCTCACCGGCGTTACGAAAGTACATGCCGGCACACGCGCTGAGAAACACAACCACCGCGAGAATCAACCCGTACCGGTGCCCGTATCTCGTCCTTGTCTTGCCCTGATATTTGTTCAATGGAGCCAACCCCCCTTCTAACGAGCTTCGGCCAAATCCATTTTCACTCCCTATAGTATACCATCTGGAGGGCACAGCCAACCCAGAGATGGTTCGGCCTGAACCTGTCTCAATCTAACCGAAAATAGATCTACTCAATGGGGAGGGAGACAGCAGCCGGAGGACTGACGATCCTGGAAATGAGTAGAAATCGAAATGGAGCGGTTATTTACCCGGAGTCTTTTGTTGGCGGCTTTTCTGATATTCATGGCATTCAATATCGATAATGCCGTCGTTCCCAAAGAAGAGATTCTCTCTGGCGGTGTCCCGAAGCACGGAATTCCGGCCCTTTTGGAGCCCAAGTTCCTCTCCGTCGGAGAGGTGAATTTCCTCAGGCCCAAGGATCAGGTCATGGGCGTGACGGGTGGGGTCCACACCCGAGAAATCGACGGTAAGCGTCACACCTTAGGCATCTCAGGACGGCTCTACAAAA
The DNA here is from genome assembly GCA_964348185.1 of uncultured Thermodesulfobacteriota bacterium. Classification (GTDB taxonomy): domain Bacteria; phylum Desulfobacterota; class BSN033; order WVXP01; family WVXP01; genus CAYGBW01. The sequence continues at coordinate 16,864 of CAYGBW010000166.1, forward strand.
GCAATATCCTCCTTTACGACCATCAGACGGCGAGCCTCTGGTCCCAGTTGATGGAAAAGGCCATTGCTGGACCATCGGTTGGTAGGAGACTCAGAGATCGGTTCAATCCGAACACCCTGGAGATCCTCGAAGAAAAAGAACCCTCATACCCTGGTCCCTTCGACAGATACCGGGTTTGTTCGAGACCATTCCCGAGATCCCGACAAGGGCTATTACACAAGTCGGTGGCTAATCTTCCCGGTCGGCGATGTCCGGAGGGATCTCTCTCCCAAGGAGATGGTCCTCAGCATCGAGATAGGGGGCGAAGCGAGAGCTTCCCCCCCTTCCCTTCTCCGAGAAAGGGCTGGTGTGTTCAAGGATGAGGTGGGTGAAAGGCTCATTCAGATTGAGGTGGCCCCCGATGGCGAGGGACTCAGCGTGAGGGACAGAGAGGGAACTCAGATCCCTTCCCTTTTCGCCTACTGGTTCGCCTGGCAGGCCCTCCACCCAGAAACCACGGTCCACAAGGTGACCACCTGGTTGGACGGGGAGCCCTCAACCTTCAGCCGGTCTCATCGTCTTTTCCGACGGCCCTCGCCCTACCGGGCTCGCCTACGGTGAAGCGTTTGGTCATCCACACCAGCAGCAACAGACCGGGCAAGGCGGCGATGGTCGTTACGAGAAAGAAGGTGACCCAGTCCACGTGATCTGCCAGGGCACCTCCGGAAGAGGACAAGAGGGTTCGACCAAATGCCATGAAAGAGGAGAGAAGGGCATATTGGGTTGCCGTGTACGCTACGTTACATAGGCTGGACAAGTAGGCGACAAAGGCGGCTGTTCCCATGCCACCGCTCAGGTTTTCGACGCTGATGGTCAGGGTGAGCATGGAGAGGTCGTAACCGACAAGGGATTGAAGCACGAACATCAAGTTGGAAAGCATTTGCAGGATTCCACAGAGAACCAGGCTTCTCATGATGCCCAGACGGTTGACGATGACTCCGCCGATTGCCCCTCCGACGATCGTCGCTACAAGGCCGAATGCCTTACTAATCTTGGCAATGTCGATCTTGGAGAAACCGAGTTCGACGAAAAAGGGGTTGGTCATGACCCCTGCGAGGGCGTCTCCAAACTTGTAGAGCAGGATGAACAGCAGGATCAGCAGCCAGCCGCGGCGGCTCATGAACTCGGCAAAGGGACTGACAACCGCTCCATAGAGCCATGCGAGAAGTTGGGCCCTTTTGCCTCCCAGGTGCGGCCGGGCATTGAGATAATCGGAAAGCCGCTTCTCCAGTTCTGCGGATTCCTGGCTTTGCTGCTTCTCCGGCTCAGGGTTCACAAGGATTGTGGCGATGCCTACGGAAACGAGCATGGCCATCACACTATACGTGGCGAACCATCCAAAAAAGGAGGCTAAGTAGAGGGCTCCGGCCCCGGAGGTCAGCATACCGAGCCGATAGCCGAGAACGATCATCGCCGCACCAGCGCCGTACTGTCGCTCTTCCAGGATCTCCACACGATAAGCGTCGATGACGATATCCTGGCTAGCGGAACAGAAGGCGACCAGCAAAACAAAAACCGCGGTAAGGCCCGGCTCCACAGATGGGTTTGTGGAACCCAGGCCGAAGGTGGCTGCCATCAAAGCCAATTGGGTGGTTATCGCCCAGCCTCGTCGCCGGCCTAAACCACGCGTGAGAAAAGGAATCGGCAGCCGATCGATAAGGGGTGCCCAGAGAAACTTGAAGGTATAGGGCGTACCGACCAACGCGAACAGGCCGATGGTGGTCTTGCTCACCCCCACCTCAGCCAGCCAAATGGAGAGGGTACCAAAGGTGAGAGCCAGGGGCAGGCCGCTCGAGAAGCCCAGGAAGAGAATGGCCAGGACCCGGCGATCCTTGTAAACAGCGGTGGCTTTTAGCCAACCTCTGATGGGCGTATCGTGGGTGTCCCCATTCATTATTGCATTTGCCGTCTTCTTGGTGAGAAACGGAGAAGACCCTGGTGGCTCTTAAGAGGGCGTTTGACCGTTTTTCAATTTTTGCGCGGACTTGAGGACGGTCTCTCCGTAAAGATCACTCCGGTTGTATCGAAGAAGAATCCTCTCCTGATTCCTCTTCGAAAGCCCCGGTTTCCACCCGTGAGCCTTCAAATAATTGGCGACACTGGCAATGGCATCGGAACGATCCTGGAGGCGGACTCTGTTGTCACCGTCTCCGTCGACCCCGTATGTCAAGTAGCTCGTGGGGATGAACTGGGGAAGACCAAATGCCCCTGCCCAGGAGCCCCTGACCTCGAGAACGTCCAGCTTCTCCCGGATGCCAATCTTGAGAAGAGCCTTCAACTCCCTAAAGGCCCACTGGGACTTCCGCCCTGCCCGCTTTCTCAAATAGGCCTCAGTCACATCGGGATAGGATGCCTTTAGGTGTTCAAAAGCATGGTGAAAAAGTTCTGGATGACTCGCCTGGGAAAGGCTGGAGAGGGCGTTGAAGACGCGGTGTTTGTCCACATGGCGACCGAGTGACGATTCAACCAGGAGGATCGCCACAATGATCTCTTTTTCCACACCATATTCTGTTTCTGTCTTTTCAAGGAGAACGCGGTTCTTTCGCAGGAATTCTCTGGCCAGCCCGGTCGAATAGGTGTCGAGGAAGTGGAGGTAATTGGCCTTGGACTCCTTGTAAATCAGGTTTTTTTCGAGATAGAGGAGGGATAGCTCCCAGCGTTCGTCATGAAGGAGGGAATGGATCAAACCGGGGTCGAATCCCTCACCCGTGAGCTGGTGGATCAGGGAATCCCTAACCTTCTGTTGACTCTGGAGGGGAAATCGACCATCCTGGGCCATACCATGATCCAGCCAGAAAAAGGGAACCAGCAGAATCACCAGGGTCAGCCCCAGACAGAGAAAGGGTCGCATCATTGAGCTCCTAACTGCTGCGCCGAGGGAATCACACGGTACGGATCGATGTTCGTAGTTTCTTTTCTTTTTCGAATCTCTCCAGGGCGAGATCAATGAGTCGATCTATCAATTCCGTATAGGATATTCCACTCGCTTCCCAGAGTTTGGGATACATACTAATCCTTGTGAAACCTGGAATCGTGTTGAGCTCGTTAACGATGATCTCTTTGTCATTTACGAAAAAGTCCACGCGAGCCATCCCTTCACAACAGAGCACCTTGAATGTCTTAACCGCAAGTTCCTGGACTTGATTGATCGTCCGCTCCCCGAGTTTGGCAGGGATCTCTAGAATAGCCCCGCTTTCATCGATATATTTGGCTTCGTAAGAATAAAACTCGTGCCGTGGGATGACCTCGCCGGGTACGGATGCAATGGGCTCGTCGTTTCCGAGAACAGAACACTCGATTTCTCTCCCCCTCTTGAATTCTTCAATAAGGATTTTGTTATCGTATTCAAAGGCTTCGGCAATTGCATGACTGAATCGCTCTCTTCCATCGACTTTATTTACTCCAACCGATGAACCGAGATTGGCCGGTTTGACAAAAAATGGAAGACCCAAGTAACGCTCCACATCGATAAAATCAATGTTTTTCGCTGACGGTGAATCAAACACAAGAAACTTGGCAATGGGAACGCCGGCATCTCTGAGCAGACGCTTTGTAATGTCTTTATCCATAGCCGCAGCAGACCCCAAGACACTGGAACCGACAAAGGGCACATCGACGAGTTTGAACAAACCCTGGACGGTCCCGTCCTCCCCAAAGGGGCCATGAAGTACCGGAAAGACCACGTCAACCGGCCCAACAGGTGGGGAGCCAGACAGACGAACCAGCTGTTCCGCCCTCCTGCCAGGAATCAGGGTGACTGTGTCATCCGCCCCTTTCAACTCTATCCCCCTAGGATCATCGGCATGTAAGAGGAAATCCGAGGTTTCGGTGATATGCCATTGACCCCGTTTGTCAATGCCAATCAGAAGGACGTCGTACTTCCCCCGATCGATGGCTTCAACGATGTTCTTGGCTGACTGGAGAGAAACCTCATGTTCTGCTGATTTGCCTCCGCAGAGAACCCCGACCCGGATTTTTCTGCCCATTTCTCGACTGCTCCGTACAGCAAACTCTCAGGGGTGCATACCAAAGCCTGCAATCTATATACCAAGAGGACGCGCCTTGTCAAGGCCAGGGAGAGTGAAGAACCTGGGACCGGAGGACCTGCTTTTGATCTACCCCCGGGGGGTCGGAGTCGATGGAGCGCTCATGATTTTGGATTGCAGATTTTGGAATGAGAGAACGTGCAAACATCCACGACCCGATATTCGGCCTCCAAACGTAAGGGGAGCACTGTTCAAGTCCTGCTGGAGGAGCACGATCCTCAAACGAAGCGAAGCGACACGCCTGTAGTCCAGGACTCCAAGGACTTGCGGGTTGTGGACCCATGGCCACTCCCAGAGGACCTGGTTTGACATATTGGAGTCAAGGGTTCAAATGGCCGGTGAACCAGGCGGCGGTGAGCCGATAGGCTATCTCACGATGGTTGGGATCGGTGAATCGGTGGTCTCCTCCTTTGATGACCTCAAGCCTCTTGGGCTCTCGGAGGTTTTCATAGATGGCGATGGCATCACTCAGGGGAACCCGCTCATCCCTGTCTCCATGGATCACGAGGCAATGATGGACCCTCTGAAGGATGGAGGTGAGATCATGATTCTTGAAATCGTCCCAGAACGGCTCGCCCAAGAAGGGTGCCCCTACGCCCTCTCTGGTGGGCCGAACGAGTCGATGGGGGGTCGCCCAGGTTACGATTGCCTTGACGTCTTTCTCTTGGGCAGCCTTATGCAGCGAGAGGTATCCTCCCAGGCTGCTCCCCATCAGACCGATAGGGCCACCGAAGGTCCCATCGGTTTTCACCAAATCTAGGACAGTCCCCAGTTCCTCTAGTCTCCCCGCAATTGTCGAATCCTCCAGCCTCCCCTCACTCTGTCCACAACCCAAAAAATCAAACCTGATCACTGCCAAACCCTCGCGGGATAGCCGGGTGCCGAGTTCGACATATTTCTCGCTGTCTTTGCTGCTGAGGAGGCCGTGAGAAGCAATCACACAGGGAGGGGACTTCTGGTCCGGGAGATGGAGAACCCCTGACAGCTTCATGCCTCTCACTGAAAACGTGACCGCTCTGGTATCCATATAACCACCTCCTGGCGACTTCTGAATGGGTTTCCTTGCCCGAACTCTGGCTCTCTAACCTTTTTTCAGTCGCAGGTACATAATGTCCAATCACTGGCTAGCTCCTCCCGTTTAATGGATTATACCCATTCCATCCGGAAAAAGGACATTTTTTCACCCGGTCTTTTAGGCCTTCCTCCCAAAAATTTGAAAAAATCATATTATTTCAATAAGTTAAGACGAGAGGCCGACTGGCATGTCCGTTGCTCAGCATCCCGTCCCAGGGAGGAACAACACATGCTCAAGCCGTCTGTGATCGCGTTCATACTTTTTCTGTTCTCTTTTCCTTTTCCCTCTCAGTGCGAATCGGTCGACTTCTTTGGATCTATGACCGAAAGAACCCCTTACGATGCCAAATACCGTGCAGTTGAAACCTATCTTGCCTCTATTCCCGAGGTGAATCCTGTGCTCTCGAGTCCCAGTTTCTCCATGCAAAAGCAGAGGATTCGGCGCTATCTCCAAATCGCTCGCAATTTCACGTTTCAGGAAGAAGATCTGCTCAGTTCAGGGAGACGAATGGACCACTGGCAGCTTCCACAGGAGACCGAGGGCCTTGGGAGCGGTGATTGTGAGGACCTGGCCATCTGGCTCTACTGTCAACTCCTGGATGAAGGCTTTTACAACATTCGGCTCACCATCGGATTGGCAGGGACAGAGGACAAAACCATGCATGCCTGGGTCTCTTGGCATGAAAGGGGAGAGATGTACATTCTGGATCCTTCACGAAAGGAGGGAATCTATCGTTCCGGTCAGCTGGGATCCGTGACGTATCAACCTTACTATTCCTATTATTTTGGGAGGAAATGGCATCACCGCTAGGGATGCCGTACGGGTCTTACCGTTTTGGGAGGAAATGGCATCACCGGTAGGGATGCTGGGAGGGGGAGGATCATGTTCCGAAGACGGGTTCTTCTGTCCCCACTGGTGACAGCCACGCTTTGGATGTTCTGGGCAATAAGCGGTTTTGCCGCTGATACAGAGATCTACACCAGCAGCGGTGAAGGGGTCGAACCCAACGTCCTGATTATCTTTGACAACTCTGGAAGCATGAACGAAGAGATTCAGGTCTCTTTCTATGACCCCGGGACCCTCTACCCGAACCACCTGGGTATCGATCCCAATGCCGTGTATTACTACGCCAGCGGAAGTTGGGATAACGTTTTCCAAACGTCAACGGCGGACATCCCCTGTGACCGTGCCAGAAACGCCCTCAACACCTGGGGCTTTTTCAACGGACGGATCGGATGGGACGGGAATTGTTCAGGCCGGAGGACAAGGTACCTCAGGACGGGAAACTACCGCAACTATCTTGTGGAGATCGGGGGCATTGAGACCCGGCCCAAGCTGGACATCGCCAAGGAGGTCGTTCAGGACTTTGTGATGACCACCTATGGTATCCGGATGGGGGCCATGGTCTTTAACCATAGTGAAGGGGGGCGAATCCACTACGATAGTGGGTTGGATTATTATACCCATGTTCAAGACATGGGGAAGGACGACCTCGATCCCCAATATGCCAACCGGGTGGCCTTAAAGGATGCCCTGGTCTCTATCAGTGCAGACACCTGGACCCCCCTGGCAGAAACCCTCTACGAAGTGGGACTCTACTTTAAGGGGGAGGCGAGCCATTTCAATTCCGGTGTCACCTATGCCAGCCCCATCACCCACTGGTGTCAGAAGAACTACGTCATCATTATTACCGATGGGCAGTCGACCCAGGATCGCAATGCGATTTTGACGACCCTTGGCACCGACGGCGATGTGGACGGTGACACCAACGAGCCCGGCACCTATCCAGACGAAGGCTCAGACTATCTCGATGACGTGGCCAAATACCTCTATGACACCGATCTCTCCCCTCTCCGTGAGAAACAGAACCTTGTCACCTACACCATCGGCTTCGCCATCGACACCCAGCTCTTGCAGGATACCGCTGAAAATGGACATGGAAAGTACTACACCTCCAACAATGCTCGGGAGCTTTCCCAGGTCTTTCAGCGGATCATCCAGGAGATTCTCGAAACCTCATCTTCTTTTACAGCTCCGGTGGTCCCGATCAGCCAGATGGAAAAGGCCACCAGCGGGAGCAAGATCTACTTGGCCCTTTTCAAACCCAGCCAAGAGGCTTTTTGGAAGGGCAACATCAAGAAGTTTGCCATTGCCACAGAGGAAACCGCTGAGCTTCACAGAGGAGACATTATTGACGCCAACGGGAATCGGGCGACGGACGATGAGGGGCATATTCTCGACACGGCCGTCTCCTTCTGGGGGACTGAGGCTGACGGGGGAGAAACCGAACGCGGCGGTGTGGGCCAGGTGCTCCTTGATCGGACAACACCCAGGAATCTTTATACCTATCTGGGTATCACGACAGATCTCACCCATCCAGCTAACGCATTCAACAACACCAACATCAGCCCAGATGCGGCAGGTCTCGGTGGAGACACGGTCGAACGGGACAGAATCGTCAGTTTTGTTCATGGATTCGATGTGTATGACGAGGACGGAGATTCCGACACCGCTGAAAAACGCCATTGGATCCTGGGGTCCTTTCTCCATTCTCGCCCTACCGTGGTCCATTACGATCCGAGCACCTCTGTAGTCTTTGCGGGGGCCAACGATGGGATGCTTCATGCCTTTCTCGACAGTGATGGTTCTGAGCTCTGGGGTTTCATCCCCCCCGATGCTCTGGCCAGGCTGAAGACCTTGAACGGAACGGTTCATGAGTATTTCGTTGATGGCGCCCCGAGAGCGGCCGTGATTGACAGTAACGGGAATGGGACCATCGAACCTTCCTTCCCCGAGAATGACCGGGTCATTCTGGTTTTTGGAGAGCGGAGGGGGGGTAGCCACTACTATGCCCTCGATGTGACCTATCCCGACTACCCTGTGCTTCTCTGGGACATCAGCCCCGGTCTAGGCGATTTCTTGGAGATGGGACAGAGTTGGGCTACCCCCGCCATCGGAAGAATTGCACACAATGACAAGCTCGTTGTCTTTCTCAGCGGGGGATACGATACCAATCAAGATGACGATCCGGCGGTCGCCTCCGACACCATGGGACGAGGTCTCTACGTGGTGGATCTATTCGATGGAGCCCTTGTCTGGGACTACACCAACGACGACAACCCTGCCATGGCTTCCTGTATCCCCAGCGACGTCGTCGCCATCGATGTCAATAACGACCCAAAAGGCTATGTCGACCGTCTCTATGTGGGAGACATCGGCGGCCGGATGTGGCGATTCAACATCAGTGATTCGGATCCTGCAAACTGGAAGGCCACGATGATTTTCGACGATTCGAGAAGTGGGCGGAAGATCTTCTATCCCCCTGATGTGGTTTTGGAGCAGGGTTTCGAGATGCTCTTCTGGGGAACGGGGGACCGGGCCAATCCAAAAAACGAGTCCATCATCAATCGCATCTATGCACTCAAAGACCGGAACCCTGCGGACCCTTTCACAGAGGCTGACCTGGTTGATGTGACCGCCAATCTGATCCAGGACGGCACAGACCTGGAGAAGGCCAATACCCGCGACGCTCTTGACAGCCACGACGGATGGTACGTCGAACTCAATGAGAATACCGGAGAGAAGGTCTTGGCCCCAAGCATTGTCTACTTCGGGGTGGTCTACCTTACCACCTTTACCCCTACCCGTGGAGTTACAACCGACCCCTGCTACGTGGGAGAGGGAACCGCCCGGCTCTATGCCCTTGACTACAAGACCGCAGCGGCAGTCCTCGATTTCGACACGACCTCAGACGAATTGGAAAAGACCGATCGGTCGAAAATCATTGGTACGGCCATACCTTCCGGGATGGTCATTGCCATCATCCAGGGAAAGGGGTCCAGCTACATTGGCGTGGGAGGCGGCATCGCCACCTCTGACATGGTCAATCCTGCAGCCCTCTCCCGGATATACTGGAGATCCCTGTCGCCGTGAACCTTAATAGCCATTAAACTAGTACCTGCTAAAGCAGGCAGATTTCTAGCATGACTGAAAGTCAATTCTTTTGAACCGCAGAATATCGAACAAGCAATAATGAATGTCGAAGGGAAAAATCATCATTCGAAATTCCTTGTTCGACCTGTCCGCCGCGCCTTCGGGGAAACTGGGGATAGCGCCGCAACGTTGATTTTGACGTAGCCGTTATTTTTCTTTTCCCAAGCCCTCGCTATGGCAGGCGGGTATTCGACATTCAAAATGGAAGACAGGCTAAAGCTGTTCGTCTAAAGACGAAGGTCTTAAACCTGGCGAATGGAAAAATAAATCCGTCAATAGTCAATTAAGGAGAGTCTCCATGAAGAAATGGTTTCTTCTGATTCTGTTGTTTGTCGTTCCGTCTCTGGTGTGCGCAGAGCCTTTCCTCTCCACCCGGGGACCGATCATGGAGAGGTTGGACGCAGACAGGGTCATTATTGTGAATGAGATGCGCATCTTCATCCAACCCTCAACTTCGATCACCGACGAGAAGGGACGGACCCTGGACTTCCACCACCTGAAGCGCGGCCTGTGGGTCCTCGTCGAAGCAGAACCAGACGAGGATCTAGGGATGGTGGCCAACAGTGTCGTCCTGATCCGAAAGAATTAGCCCTGAAAAGAAGAGGGTCGGGGCTCCGAGCCGTCCAGAGGGGACTTTTCGGGTTTTTGTTCTCTCGCCCCCTGAAGAACATGGAAACAGACCTTTCTCATCTCAGGGCGCCTCCCCAACACCTCATTGCTCACGTTGATGACCCTAAAGGCCTCCGGGTCAACCGGGGATATCGGTTCTTTGCGTTCGCTGGGGTCTTCCATTCTCGGGGTCGTGTAGATCATATCCCTGGGGTGTGACATCGGCCCCTCTCCTTTGAAACCCGTCCCCTCCCGGTTCATGTCCCTCAGAATCTTCCCGACGATTTTCCGAAAAACAGCAACCGACCCTCCAACAGGCAAAACCCGTGGACCGGATGGGTATTGCCCCCCGACCTGCCCGACCCCTCCCTCTGTGTCTCTTGGAAAAGTTTTTAGCCCTGAGGACAAGATGTCCTAGCCAGAGCGACTCAAATTTTATAATAGTTTAGAGCAGTTACAAGAAATGAATGACATATTATCCGATGTCTCTCTGACCTTATCATCGATCATCTTAGAAACTCATAAAATATCAATAGGTTAAGAAGGAATCGCCCTGGCACAGACATTGCGAATAAAATGGCAGCATTTGAAAGCCCCTGGAGGAGGAACATGGGAGGAGGAGCCCGACATGTCTAGAAAAAAGAGACTTACACCGTTGCTAATGGCTGCCGTTTTCATGATATTTGGGGGGGGCCATTCCTTTGCCGATGACATGGACATCCATACGAACGGCTCAGGGGGGGTCGAGCCCAACGTCTTGATCGTCTTTGACAACTCTGCGAGTATGAACAACGAGATGGCCAGCGCCGTCTACGATCCCGCTGCTACCTATCCTGGAATCTACGATTCGGCTAAGGTCTACTATCAATGGAAGGGGTCCTGGAACCGGATCTTTCGAGACTCTACGGCTGAGATCATCTGTATCGAAGCGGTGACAGCCCTGGAAACCGAAGGGTTCTATAATGGAAAAATAGACGTTAGTACCACCCAGTGCGAGGGGACACAAACAAACTATCTCAGAACGGGCAATTACGGAAATTTCCTTCGCACCGGTGGCACGGGCACCCTCCCCAGGCTGGGCGTAGCCAAAGGAACCATCCAGAGCTACATCAACACCACCGCCGGTGTCCGGTTTGGGGCCATGATCTTCAATCCCGAAGAGGGGGGATACCTTCTCAGGGAGGTCAGGGAGATGATCCCCCAGAATCGATCTGACCTCCACAACGCCATTGGACAGATTGCGGCAGACACGTGGACACCTCTGGCTGAAACCCTGTATGAGGCGGGTCTCTACTTCAAGGGGGAAGAGGGCTATTTCAACAGCGGTGTCACCTATACGAGCCCCATAACCGACTGGTGTCAGAAAAACTATGTGATTATGATTACCGATGGCGAATCAACCAAAGACCGAAACAGCATCCTCACATCCCTTGGAATCAACGGCGATGTGGACGGCGATGGCGCTGATCCGGGCAATTACGATGGCGGAGACGGCGCTGACTCGGGGGCCTATGAGGACGAGGGGTCTGACTATTTGGATGACGTGGCCAAATACCTGTACGATATGGACTTGAAACCGGATTTGAAGGAAAAACAGAACCTCATAACCTACACGATCGGATTCACGGTTGGCTCTCAACTCCTTGAAGACACGGCCAAGAACGGGCGAGGAGAGTATTTTTACGTTCATAACGCCCAGAGTTTTCGGATCGTCTTTCAAAAGATCATCCAGAACATATTGGAGGAGTCTACCTCTTTCACCGCTCCCGTGGTTCCTATCAGTCAGACCGCAAGGACCACAAGCGGCGATAAGCTCTACCTCGCCCTTTTCAAACCGACCGAGAATACCTTCTGGAAGGGAAACATCAAGAAGTACTCCATTGCTGGAGAGGATATCGGCGATATTCAGAGGGGAGACGTACTCGACGTCAACGGTAATCTGGCAACCAATGACAAGGGGGTCATTCTCGACACGGCGGTCTCATTCTGGGGCGACGGCCAGCCAGATGGGGGGGAGGCGGATGCCGGAGGGGTCGGCGAGGTTCTCCTCAACCGGACCGCGCCGAGAAACATCTACACCTGGATCGACAGCAACGAACCCCGATTGACCCACCCAAACAACGCTTTCTCAAAAACAAACCCCGGACTGACAAAGGGAATGCTCCAGATACCCCTGGATACCGAAAGGGCCAAGATTATTGACCTAATCCACGGCTATGATGCCTATGACGAGGATTTGGATCTCGACACCATCGAAACGCGCCGCTGGATCTTGGGGGCCTTCCTCCATTCTCGCCCTGTTGTGGTCCATTACGATGACTCCACCTCAGTGGTATTTGCGGGCGCCAATGACGGGATGCTCCACGCCTTTGACGACAGTGATGGCTCCGAGCTCTGGGGGTTCATCCCTCCCGATGTCCTTGGGAGGCTGAAGAATCTGAGCCGGACCAACCTCGATTATTTTGTCGATGGGACACCTGAGGTGGCCATAATTGACAATGATATGGACGGGGTGATTGAGCCAGACTCCCCAGACGATGACCAGGTCATTCTCGTGTTTGGAGAACGAAGGGGGGGGAGTCACTATTATGCCCTGGATGTCTCAAACCCTTATGCCCCGGAGCTTCTCTGGCACCTCGGTCCGGATCAGACCGAATTCTCAGAGATGGGACAGAGTTGGAGCACGCCGGTCATTCGAAGAGTCGCCTACAACGATCAGTGGGTCGTCTTCCTGGGAGGTGGATACGACACGAATCAAGACGCTGGTCTACCGGTTAGTGCCGATGGGATGGGAAGAGGGATTTACATGGTCGATCTGTTTGACGGATCCCTGGTCTGGAAATACACCGCTCAAGACAACCCCGACATGACCCACTGCATTCCCAGCGACATTGCCGCCGTCGATACGGACGGGTCGGGTTATACCGACCGCCTCTATGTGGGGGACACGGGTGGCCAAATGTGGCGATTCGACATTGCCGGTTCGGTTCCAGGGAATTGGACGGGGAAGATGATTTTTCATGATTCGGGAGGAGGACGGAAGATCTTCTATCCTCCTGATGTGGTTTTCGAGCAGGGCTTTGAGATGCTCTTCTGGGGGACCGGGGATCGCGCCAATCCAAAAGACCAGTCGGTCATCAACCGGATCTATGCACTCAAAGACCGAGACCCTTTGAACCCTCTCACAGAGACGAACCTGGTTGATGTGACAGCCAATCTCGTCCAGGACGGCACAGACTTGGAGAAGGCCCAAGTTCTCGCCGACCTGAAGAGCGCTGAGGGATGGTATATTGAACTGGATGAGCATGCTGGGGAGAAGATTATGGCCCCAAGCATCACGTACTTTGGGGTGGTCTATCTCACCACCTTGACCCCAATCGATTCCAGCGGCACGGATCCATGCTACGGGGGACAGGGGATAGCCCGGCTCTATGCCCTTGATTACAAGACAGCGGCTGCTGTGCTCAATTTCGATACGACCTCAGACAAATTGGAAAAGAGCGATCGGTCAAAAATCATCGGCTCAGCCACACCCTCAGGCGTCGTCATTGCTATCATCGAGGGAAAAGGGTCGAGCTACATTGGCGTGGGAGGCGGCATCATCACCGCTGAGATGCACAGTCCCCCGCCCATCACCCGGATGTACTGGAGGCAATTGTCCTAGCCTGCATTATTCACGAATCCAAAAGATTCGTGAATAAGCACCCGCAACAACAGCAGGAT
>CAYGBW010000167.1:0-20116 GCA_964348185.1 uncultured Thermodesulfobacteriota bacterium
TTTGTGGCTCACGCCGATATCCACGGAAAGAAACAGAACAGGGAAGGCTCGCCCCAGTTCAAGGCGAGCCCTCACAAGCCATCCACTGACATTCAGATTACCAGACCTAATCTTCCAGCCATGCATTCCAAAGGGGGTGGAAGTAGGACTTCTGCACCCCTTTGAGTTTGTCGCTAACTCCACCGAGCCCGAACATGTCGCCGAAGGTCATGAGTGGAACCTGTTCGATGATCACGTCGCGCTTGAGCTTTTCGACGGCCTGCTGGAGTTTTCCCGGATCTGATTCCGTGTTGAGCGTATCGAGGAATGCTTGCATCTCAGGCGAATCGAAACCGCCGGCTTTCAACTGTTCCAGATCGTTCGGTGAAAAGAACACGATCCTGGCATACCACATGTCCCACTTCTCTGGTTCGTACAGGACCTTAGCGACCGTAGGCCAGTCTCGCAGATCAAGCTGTACGTTGAACCCGGCCTCTCTCAGCTGCTCGGTGAGTATCAGCGCAGGCCGACGGTGGTGGAATGAGGTGACCGACGCCACGAAACGGATTCGCTCTCCTTTGTAGCCGGCTTCCTCAGCCAGCTTTTTAGCCAATTCTATGTTCTTTTGGTTGACAACACCCGCGGTTGTCTCACTCCACCAAGTCTGGCCTCGGAAAAAGAGCTGATCCGGATTGACCTCGTAGCGTCGCTCGTCATTGGTGGCAGCGAACATAATCTCGTCCATGTCAAGTGCGATTCGCAGCGCCTGCCTGAGCTTTGGGTTTTTGGTTATGGCGTTTTCATGCGTGCTGAAGTAGACGAACGGCTTCATGTCGGTGTAGCTGACAGGGTGGACCCCGGGAGCCTGCTCGACCTGATCCCAGTAATCTCCGGGCAGAGGTTGCGACCCCTGGAACTCACCCGTCAACAATCCGGCCAGCCGAACCTGAGACTCGGGAATCGACTTGAAGACAATCCGATCGAGGTAGGGAACCTTCCTCCCGGCCAGACCGTCCCTGATGTCGTCCCTGGACACATACTTATCGAAACGTTCGAGGACAATTTGGGTACCAGGAATCCACTCCCCAAGTTTGTACGGCCCTGTCCCAATATATGCTGGGAGCTCATTGGCAGGGGCTCCCTCGATGATCTCCTTGGGATGGATGACCGGCTGAGCGTTCTCCTGCATGCAAATGTAGGGCAACATCGCCAAAGGCGACTTCAAAAGAAACTCGACCGTGTACTTGTCGGTTGCCACAATGTCTGAAACCGGGGCGAGTATCGACTTTCGCGGTGAGACCTCTAAGTAACGCTTGAAAGAGGCGACGACGTCCTCAGAGGTCATCTCTTTGAGGTTGTGAAAGAGCACGCCCTTACGCAGATGGAAAGTCCATTTTAGACCATTCGGGCTGACTTCCCAGCTGTCAGCCAGCATCGGCTGAGGCTGATAACCTGCGTCCATGGCGGTAAGCCCTTCCCATACGTACATTCCGACATAAACCTCTGTCGCCCTTGCGCTCGTTACGTGCCAATCCAGAGTCGGTGGAGAGCTATGAACCGACCATGTGACGGTGCCCCCCTTCCTGGGCTGTTCCGCCACGCCGATCACCGCAAAGCCAAGAACGAACACCAAGACAAAACTTACCCGTAATAATCGTTTCATCTCTCCCTCCTTATTTTTTTATTACCCCACACACCTGCATACCCCCATTCATTTCTTCAAGAGAAATCAATCTGTCTTGCTCGACACTTACCCCCTACAACGTCCTCATAGGATCTTCTTCCTTATAATATCTCTTTGCCACCTTGTCAATAGAAAATTCCGGTACAGGGGGCTTATCGGGCCTTTGGGTCAGGACCACGCTGAGGGGCACCGTGCAGCCCTCCCAGCGGGTCAGATGGCTGACCAATTGTAAGGCGTCGGCTTGAAATGTCACGCCCCTGGCCAATGATGGAGGAAGGATTCGATGGAAAGTTGAAGAGGACTGAGTAACTTGACAAGGGGCTCCTTTTTTTGTTAATTGAAAAAACCGTGTATTCAGAGCAACCAGAAAAAATCTGCATCACATGGGCTCTGAAAGGGCAACGTCGAGATCAACGACGGCGAAACCCGCAGACGACGAGCCGGATGTTCTGAATTCTTCCAGAAAATCCCAGACTGTAGATGAATCGTTAGAGACAGGAGCGAACCATGGCATTCACTTTTGGCCCGAGGCGGGCAGTATATGTGGACATCGGTCAGGACCGGGAAGAGAAGCCGATTTCGGGGGATGAGGGGAAGCATTTTGAAACATTCGATCTCATATACCGTTCTCTATGCGCACTGCTGTACAACTACGTCCCCACCTCGGGGCATCCGGGTGGGTCGATATCGTCCGGCCGATTCGTCGCTGGCATACTCTTCGACGCGATGGACTACGACATGAGTGATCCCGAGCGGGAAGATGCCGATATTATCTCCTACGCGGCAGGCCACAAGGCATTAGGACTCTATGCACTGTGGGCGCTTCGCAATGAGGTGGTTCGTATGGGAGCGCCGAACCTTCTACCCCCGGACGAGCGCTACCAGCTCCGCCTGGAGGATCTTCTGGGCTTCCGTCGCAACCCGATTACCCAGACACCCCTCTTTTTGAAATTCAACGCGAAACCGCTCGACGGCCATCCCACACCGGCCACACCCTTTGTGCGACTCTCTACTGGCGCCTCGGGGGTTGGCCTGGCAAGCTCGCTTGGGCTCGCTTTTGGCGCGCTGGATTACTACGGGAATGATGCACCCCGCGTCCACATCGTGGAGGGTGAGGGCGGTATGACAACCGGGCGGGCCAGTGAAGCCATGGCCGCAGCGGGTACGGCCTCCCTGAAAAACGCCGTTCTCCACGTCGACTGGAATCAAGCGTCCATCGACTCCAACCACGTCTGCCGCGATGGGGACGTACCGGGCGACTACGTCCAATGGAACCCGATGGAGATCGCCTATCTCCACGATTGGAACGTTATTCTGGTCCCAGACGGCAGGGACTTTAACCAGATTCTCGCTGCGCAGCGAAGGGCCACCTCGATCGACAACCATCAGCCCACGGCGATTGTCTATCGAACGACCAAGGGCTGGCAGTATGGAATCGAGGGAAAGGCATCTCATGGCGCTGGACACGCCCTCTGTGTCGATGGCTTTTATGAGGCCCTCAAACCGTTTCTCGGTGCAACAGGTGGCAAGCTTCCCCGGTGTGAAACCGCCAGTCAACGCTGTCAGGCCGGAAAGGAGAGGGAGGTCGTTGAGGAGTGTCTCTGGGAGGCTTTGATGGTCATACGCTCTGTGCTGGAAAAGAGCCGTTCCACGGTCGAGACTCTGACGCGGAGAGTCCTCGATGCTCAGGACCGCCTCAACCTTCGAGGTCGCAGGCCACGTGAGAATGCGCCCTCAATCAACGCCATTTTCGATACGGCAACCCGGGGTCGGGGCACCATCCCTGAAGAAGTGATTTTGACCCCCGGCACAGAAACGACCCTGCGAGGGGAGTTGGGCCGCGTGCTCCAGTATTACAACAGGGCTAGCCGTGGGGCGATACTGTCGGCCGCGGCAGACCTGCTGGGCTCGACAAGCGTCAACACCATCGCAAAGGGCTTCCCTGAAGGATATTACAATGGGGACACCAACCCGGGGGCCCGGCTTCTCTCAATCGGTGGCATTTGCGAAGACGCCATGGCAGGCATTCTTGGCGGCATATCCACCTACGGCCGCCATATGGGTGTCGGTTCCTCTTACGCCGCGTTCATTGCTCCCCTGGGGCACATCGCCGCTCGCCTGCACGCAATCGGCAATCAGGCCCGGCAGGTAATGGTAAAGGAGCCCTACCGGTCCCTGTTCCTAATTTGCGCCCATGCCGGCGTTAAAACAGGCGAGGACGGACCGACGCACGCCGACCCCCAGGCTCTCCAGATTCTCCAGGAGGATTTTCCGCCTGGCACGGTCATCACCCTGACCCCCTGGGATCCCCAGGAGATATGGACACTCGTCTCGACCGCCCTGACTAAACGCCCGGCGGTCATCGCGCCATTTGTCACCCGGCCAAATGAAAAGATTATCGATCGCGAGGCATTGGGCCTTGCCCCGGCCACTAACGCCGCCTCCGGCCTCTATCTTCTTCGGAGCGCAAAGGGAAAGGGGGATGGAACTGTCGTGCTTCAGGGTAGCGATGTTGCTTACGCTTTTGTCGAGACGACCCTACCCCTGATGGAAAAGGAGGCTATCGACCTCAACGTCTATTACGTCGCCAGTACTGAACTCTTCGATCTCTTACCCCATTCGGAGCAGAAACGGATATTTCCGGAAGCCCGTGCAGGGGTGGCCATGGGTATTACGGGTTTCACCCTTCCAACGATGTACCGCTGGATCCGTTCCGACGCGGGCCGCCAGATGAGCCTTCACCCCTTCCAGAAGGGTCATTACCTCGGAAGCGGGCAGGCTGATATGGTCCTTGCGGAAGCAGGGCTCGACGGCGAGGGGCAGTGGAAAGCCATTAGAAACTACGCCGACTGGATAGCGAAGAAAACGAAGTGGCTTGAAGGCTAGACCAAACCGTAACAGGTATTCTCAATCCACGTCCTCTGAGACCGCCGAGTTTTCTCTCGACCAGAAAGCTCGGGATCACCGTCTTCGGGATACTTGACAAAGCCATGACCTTCTGTTATAAGTCTGCAAAAGTAGAGCCACCAGGAGAGTTCTGCATCTTGCGGGCGCCGAAGGGGCAAGGCCGGAATTTACTGGCTGAAACTCTCAGGCAAAAGGACTGGGGGTTCTGGGGTCTCCTGGAAAGTTCCAAGCTGCAGGCTTGGACACCGAAGGGGTAAGCCTCCAGATCTGGAGGTAATCTCTCAGGTCAAAGGACAGGGGCAGAACGAAAGAATTCTGCCCCTTTTTTCTTTCGAAGGTCAAATCCTAGCAAAGGAAAGGAGGCTTTCATGGACTGTTATGCCGACCGAATCAGAGCACTTGGGACAGAAAATGCTTTCAAGATCGGCGATGACATTCGGCGGTGCGAGCAGAGGGGCGTGAAGGTGATCAAGTTGAATCTGGGGGAGCCGGATTTCAACAGTGCCGAGAACATCAACCGAGTTGCCACTGAAAACATCGAGGCAGGCAACTCCCACTACACCGATCCCCAGGGAATCTTGCCCTTTCGCGAAAGCATTGCTCGGCATATCCTGGAGACGCGCGGGGTGAGGGTCGATCCGCAACAGGTTGTCGTGATGACGGGCGCGAAGCCTGCGATTTCCTATACCTTGCTGACCTATGTCAATCCTGGGGATGATGTGATCTACCCGAGCCCGGGTTTTCCCATTTATGAATCCTGGGTGACTTTTGTTGGGGCTGTTCCGGTTCCCCTGCACCTCGAAGAGGACAAGGGATTCCGTTTCGACGCGTCCGATCTGGAGAGGCTAATCACACCCAAAACAAAGGTTTTGATCATCAATTCTCCCTCCAACCCCACGGGTGGGGTTCTCACAGGCGAGGATCTTGCGGACATTGCAGGGGTGATTAGAGACAGGGCCAACCCAACCATTCGGATATACTCCGATGAGGTTTACGAAGACATCGTCTTTGATGGGCGGGAACATGAGAGCATCTTCTCGGTTCCAGACATGGCCAAAAACACGGTTCTTGTCAGTGGCCACTCCAAGTCCTACGCGATGACGGGCTGGCGTTTGGGATATGCGGTTCTGCCTTCAGTGGACGAGGCCATGGTTTTCCGGCAGCTCAATATCAACATCATCTCCTGTACGCCTCCTTTCATCCAAGAGGCAGGCAAGGCCGCCCTTGAAAACGAAGAGAATAAGCAGATTGTTTCGGCCATGGTCAAGGAGTTTGAAAAGCGGCGCGATGTGGTGGTTGAGGGGCTGAATCGGATAGACGGGATTGGATGCACCAAGCCGGAAGGGGCCTTTTACGTTTTCCCGAATATTGGCGGAGTTTGTCGGAGTCTCGGGATCACGGAGGTCTACGAAAGGCTCTCCCCGGCCGTAAAGGAAAAGACGAGTCCCTCTACACTCTTCCAGATGTTTCTCCTCTATCGCCACGGCGTGGCGACCATGGACCGACGGTCCTTTGGGGTGATTGGGAGCGAAGGGAAACACTACCTGAGGCTATCGACCGCCACTGACATGGATTCCCTGAAGGAGGGGCTTCGAAGAATCGAGGTGGCATCCCAGGACAGAGAGGGTTTCGCGGCGTTTGCGGCCGAGGGGGAACATCTCTTTTGACGGGAAGATGCGCGTACTCGGGTATCGGTCACCCGTGGGATACCTCAAAGGGGATTGGATCCCCTTCGGAGCGAAATCGAGGTCCAGAGGTCTGAGTTTTGCCTGAAGGGGAACCCGACTCAAGGCGGACAGATGGAGCTTTCCCGCGGTTGACTCCTGTCAAGATCTCTTGAGATCTCACGGGATCGATGCCCAGACAGGAGAACCCAATTTCCCATGTCTAGGCGAGAAGTCTACTTAGCCCGCTATCCTTCTCTCCTCTACGACGAGGCGCTGAACCTCCAAAGACACATCCTGTCGGCAAAGATGGAGGGTGATTTCCCGGATACCCTGATTCTCCTGGAGCATCCACCCGTTATCACCCTGGGCCGGCGAGGCAAAAAGGAGAACATTCTGGCCCTTCAGGAAACTCTTCGGAGAGAGGGGATCGACGTCGTCCACGTGGAACGGGGGGGGGACGTGACCTACCACGGGCCAGGACAGATCGTGGGCTATCCCATCTTTTGCCTTTCTCACTACAGAAAGGATATTCGCCGTTTTGTCTCATCAATTGAAGAGGTTCTGATTCGGGTCTGTTCAGATCTGGGCATTGAGGCCTGTCGGAATGATCGAAATCGGGGGGTCTGGGTGGGAAACAAGAAAATTGCTTCGATCGGTCTGGCCATCCGGAGGTGGATTTCTTTTCATGGCTTTGCTTTCAACTGGGCGCCCAAAATGGCGCATTTTAAGCTTATCAACCCATGTGGCCTCCATGACGTTGAAATGACGTCGGTCAGAGAATTCCTGGAAGAAGACCTCGATCCCAATGACCTGCAGAACCGTATCTGTCGTCATTTTGAACGGGTATTTCACATCCATCTCCAAGAGGTGGATGTGAAGAAAATGCTGGAAGGTCCTGAGCATTCAGGGATCAGCAATCCGTCATGAGCACAGCCAAGTAGAACAACCGATGGTCGCTTGCGAATTCACCTGACTGAGGAGCTTAACCCATGTTCTTCTGACGAATGATTTTGCCGACGTAAAACGCATCGGGGAATGACTCATCGAGTGAGTTGTGCTGACCCCTGAAAGCTGATCCCTTGTGAAAACCGAAGAAAACAGGAGGACCCTATGGAAGTTCCGAAAGATCTCAAGTATACAAAAGAGCATGAGTGGACCAGGGTTGAGGGCAATCTCGTTACCGTGGGAATCACCGACTACGCCCAAGAAAAACTCGGCGACATTGTCTATATTGAACTACCCGAGCTAGATTCTGATGTGACGGCCACAGAGTCTTTTGGCACGATTGAGTCGGTCAAGGCTGCATCGGACCTCTATGCGCCGATTTCTGGACGGGTTGTTGAAGTTCATGAGGAACTCCTGGAGGATCCGAAGCTGGTCAATCAGGATCCTTATGGTGAGGGATGGATGATCAGGGTCGAGGGCTCAGAAGGACTCGACCAGCTCCTATCGGCTGAAGGGTATGAGAAGTGGATTGATGAAGAGGAAAACCGTTAGATCATGCAGTCGTTCTGAAAAGGTTGGGGTGAGATCATGAGATACATTCCAAATACCGAATCGGTCTGTCAGGAAATGCTACGGGAGATTGGCGTGAAATCGGTGAAGGACCTGTTCTCCGATGTCCCTGACGAGTTTCTCCTCCGTGAGCCTTTGAGAATTCCTGGCCCTGTTTCTGAGCCGGGGCTTTGTGAACACATGAGCAATCTGAGTAAAGAGAACACCCATGGCGAAACGGCTCCCTACTTCCTCGGAGCCGGCGCTTACTTTCATTGGATACCCTCGGTGGTTTCACATCTCGCTGGACGGTCCGAGTTCTACACGGCCTACACGCCCTATCAGCCGGAGATCAGTCAAGGGACCCTCCAGGCCATCTTCGAATTCCAGACCTACATAACCCTCCTGACACGGATGGACGTGGCCAATGCTTCCATGTACGATGGTGCGTCGGCCCTGGCCGAGGCTGTCCTTATGGCGATGAGAATCAGATCCGGGAAGAGGGAGATCCTGATCCCATCGACTGTCCACCCGGAATACCGGGAGGTGGTCAAAACATACCTACTCGCTCAGGAGGTCGATGTCGTCGACTTTCCCTTCACCGATGACTTCCAAACGGACTGGGCGGCTCTGGAACCGAAGATCTCAGACCAAACGTGTTGTCTGGTTATTCAAAATCCCAATTTCTTCGGCACCCTCGAGAATTTGCAGGCCTTAAGGCGCATTTCCGAAAGGGTCCATCAGGTGGGAGGCTTAATTGTTGTTACCGTGGTAGAGCCCATCTCCCTTGGAATTCTCATTCCACCCGGCGAATATGGTGCGGACATTGTGGTAGCAGAAGGACAATCGCTGGGAAACCCCGTTTCCTTTGGAGGGCCTTTCCTGGGGGTTTTTGCAACCAAGAAGGAGTTTCTGCGCAAAATGCCGGGTCGTCTGGTTGGTCAGACCACGGATACCCGAGGAGACAGAGGGTATGTTCTGACGTTGGCGACGCGGGAGCAGCATATAAGGCGGGAAAAGGCTACCTCCAACATTTGCACCAATCAATCTCTCTGCGCCCTAAGAGCGAGTATCTATCTATCAGTCATGGGGAAGAAGGGGTTCCGAGAGCTTGCCATAATCAACATGAGAAATGCAGATTATGCCAGAGAACAACTTGGCGGTATCGAGGGATTCAAAGTTCGAAAGGTCCCTATCTTCAACGAGTTTGTTGTCGAATGCCCGATGCCGGCGTGGGAAATTCAGAAAGGACTCTCTGCGCACGGAATCGTTGGAGGCCTCGAGCTCTCACGATTCTTCCCTAGCCTTAAGAATCACGTCCTATTCTGCGCGACCGAAATGAACAGGCAAAAAGACATTGACCGGATGCGTGAGGTCCTCAGCCGCATGACCTAGACGAGGAAGGAATCCATCATGTCAGAAAAAACCGTGGGTACCCAAGGTCTGATTTTCAATGAACCTCTCGTTTTTGAGCAAGGAGCACCAGGAAGGATAGCCTGCTCTCTCCCCGACAGCATGGGTGCCAAGAAAACCTCGAAGGATTTGCTCCCTAGTGAGTATGTTCGTCAGGAGGTTTCGGGTCTTCCTGAGATGAGTGAGGTGGACGTCGTTCGACACTACACCCGGCTTTCGCAGTGGAACTACGCCGTCGACCTCGGATTCTACCCTCTCGGCTCCTGTACCATGAAGTACAATCCAAAGATCAATGAGGATCTTGCCGTCCTTCAGGGATTCTCAGAGACCCATCCCTACCAAGGGGAGGCCATTTCACAGGGGATTCTACGCCTCATGTACGAACTCCAGGAAATGCTGGCCGAGATTGTGGGGCTTGATGCCGTGTCTCTTCAACCTTCGGCCGGAGCCCATGGGGAGTTGACCGGCATGCTGATGATTCGCGCCTATCATGCTGACATGGGGTCGCCCAGAAGCAAGGTACTCATTCCTGACTCCGCTCATGGCACGAATCCAGCAAGTTCAACCCTCTGTAACTACCAGGCTGTGTCGGTGAAATCGGATTCTCGAGGGCTCATCAACCCAGAAACGCTGGCTACCCTGATGGACGAGGAGGTGGCAGCTCTCATGTTGACGAACCCCAATACCCTGGGGCTCTTCGAGCAAGACATTCTCAAGGTGACCGAAATCGTCCATTCCAAGGGGGGATTGGTTTACTGCGATGGCGCCAATCTGAATGCCTTGGTTGGCATCGCCCGTATCGGAGAAATGGGCATCGACGTTGTCCACCTCAACCTCCACAAGACGTTTTCGACCCCCCACGGGGGGGGTGGACCGGGAGCCGGACCCGTTGCCGTACAGCAGGGTTTAGCTCCCTACCTCCCCATACCGGTTGTCGATAAGGAGGGAGATCAATATGGACTCCGGAGCGACCGACCGAAGTCCATTGGAAAAGTCCGGGCCTTTTATGGGAGTATCGGTATTCTCGTTCGTGCCTACGCTTACATCCTCAGTATGGGACCCGAGGGACTGAAGCAGGCGGCCCAGGTTGCCGTTGTCAACGCCAACTATCTTCGAGCCAAGTTGAAGAGATTCTATCACCTCCCCTATGACCGTATCTGCAAGCACGAATGCGTCTTCTCTGACAAGCTCCAGAATGCCTATGGCGTTCAGACGATCCACATTGCCAAGCGGCTAATGGACTACGGGTTTCATCCCCCGACTATCTATTTTCCTCTCATTGTCCACGGTGCCCTGATGATTGAGCCGACAGAAACCGAGAGCAAGGAAACGCTCGACGACTTTGTGGCTGCCCTGGAGGCGATCGCCCAGGAAGCACAGGAGAATCCAGATATTGTGATCAATGCTCCTCAGAAGAGCAAAGCGACACGATTGGATGAGACGCAGGCGGCCCGGTTCCCTTGCCTCACCTGGGTCGGCCTCGAGTAAAACAATGAAACCTCCGACCGCCACACTGATTCTCTGGGTGAGATCTTGGGGGAACTCGGATGGCGAGCTGATAGTTTCCGGGGCTCAGGAGGCGAATGCCTTGGACCTCGTTGAAAGGTCCCACCGTGTAGCCGAGATCAGCCGCGTTATCGTCGTCACTGACTCCCCCCGGTTAGCCGATGTCCTTCGGAATTCTCCTGTGGTTCTGGACGTTGATTCAGACCTTGCGTCTACCCCATTTGGGAAAAAGCTGAGATCGATTATTGACAAGTATGCCATTGAAACTCTGGTCTATCTGGGTGGAGGCAGTGGCGTCTTTATGGAGGTAGACGACATGGCTCGGCTAACGAGGGCGGCTCTCAGTTTCCCAGAGACGCTCTGGGTAAATAACTTTTACTCCACCGACTTTGCTGCCTTTGGTACCACCCTGAACCTCTCCGGCCTCAGTCGATGTCACCGGGATAACCGTCTTGGCTGGACGCTGGGGAGAGAAACGGGGAACAGGGTCGGTGTGCTTCCCTCAGGCCTGATGACCCGATTCGATATCGATACCCCAGTCGATCTGACGATTCTCAAAACCTGTCAAAAGAAATTGGGATATCACCTGGAGGAGTTTCTCTCTGGGGTGGCACTCGATTCGCCCCCTGTTCCTGAGGTCATGGACGTTATCGTCCAACGAGAAAAGAGAACCTTGGTCATCGGCCGCGTGCCCCTGGAAACCGCCGAGTTTTTCGACCGAGAGACGGCTTGCCATGTGAATCTTCATATCGAAGGAAGAGGAATGGAATCGCGGGAAGAATCAAAGGAGAATCATTCATTCTCCCTCATAGGACAGTCCCTTGAAAAAATGGGGGTTCCCGAATTCTTCCAAACCCTCTCAAAAACCGCACAGGCGGTGATCCTGGATTCGAGGCTCTGTTTTGGACATTTTGGCCTTTCCCCATCTTCAAAGGACCGTTTCTTCTCGGATCTTCTCTGTCCGGATCGGATTGATGACCCTTTCGTCCAGTGCTTCACGCGCCATGCCCTTCAGAGCCCTGTTCCAGTCATTCTGGGTGGGCACACACTCGTATCTGGAGGGCTTTATGTCCTCGCAGAATCGGCCTGGTGCCGGACTGAGGAACCTTTGCACCGCGGTTTGGAAGACATCTCCAAGGATTCGTGGGGTGGAGCCCATTTTGGAACAAGGGGCTAGATCGTTCAAAGAATCTTGGACAAGGAGTGGTAAAGTGACTGGGAATGATTATCGTGACTTGGTTTTCGGAAAGGCCTTGGAAGAGATTGATCCGGTTATTCATGAACTGATTTGTCGGGAGGAGGAGCGACAGACCCGAAAAATCATACTGATCCCTTCTGAATCCCTGTGCCCCCTTCCGGTCCGGCAGGCCCTTGGGTCCGTCTTTACCAGCATTTATGCCGAAGGTTACCCTCCCAAAAGCATGACCCTCGATACAGAAGAGCGAATCGAAGATATCAGTCACCAACTGGCCTACTACCGACGGTACGGGGATCGGCGTTTTTACAAAGGATGTGACTATGTCCATTTCTTGGAGACCCTGACGCAACGAAGAATCGCCGATTGCTTTGCCAATCGTCGGGTCGGAGCAGGAGACATCTTTGTCAACGTTCAGCCCTTAGCCGGAGCCCCTGCGAATAATGCGGTGTATGAAGCCTTTGTTCCACCCGGAGATACCGTGATGGGCATGTCTCTTCCCCATGGCGGTCACCTCACCCATGGAAGTGAGTTCAATCGATCGGGCAAGGGATACAACATTGTTTCCTACGAGGTGAGCAGAAAAACGGAGAGACTCGACTACGAATCCATCATGAAGCTGGCCTTAGAAACGAGACCGAAGATGATCATCGCTGGATACACCTCCTATCCCTGGGCTCCGAACTGGCTCAAATTCAGAGAGATTGCCGACGCGGTTGGGGCCATACTCCTGGCCGATATCTCCCATACGGCCGGAATGGCCATTGCGGGTGTCTATCCCACTCCGGTGGGAATTGCTGACGTAACGACTTTCACGACCCACAAGACGATCTGTGGTCCAAGGGGGGCTGTCATCATCACGACTGAAGAGGAAAAAGCCCAGAAGATCGACACGGCCGTCTTTCCAGGCGAGCAGGGCGGGCCTCACGTCAACAAATTTGCGGCAATGGCGGTGGCCTTCAACATCGCCCGCACAAAACCGTTTAAGGAACTCCAGAAGCAGATCGTTGAAAATGCTCGAGATTTGGCGGCTGCACTGGAAAAACGGGGACTTCGACTCGCTTATGGAGGAACCGATACCCATCTCATGGTCATCGATCTCAACGCCATCAAGACACCAACCGGTTTTCCCTTAAAGGGTGAAATTGCAGCGAGAATCCTCGATCTCTGCGGGATCGTGGTCAACAAGAATACCATACCTGGAGACGCAACCGCAGCCGACGCAAGTGGTATCCGACTGGGAACGCCCTGGATAAGCCAGCGGGGCATGGGCCCGAGGGAGATGGAGCGCTTGGCTGACATCATCCATGAGGCCCTCGTCAATATCCATCCCTTCGACTATGTCGGCTTAACAGGACTTTTGCCGAGAGGAAAAATCGATTTAGATCTTCTTGAAAAGCTCAAGCGAGAGGTTGCCCATTTGGCTGAGAAAGGCCGAAGTGAAGAGAGAATAGAAAGAACCGGGTATCCCCATTTTGCCTTTCATGGGTTGGATGGAACCCCCAGGCCTGCCCTTTTCTGCCAGGATGATACCGAGGATCTCGAGACTGCGAAAGCGGTGGCCACCCATGGGGCGGTCCTTCTGGATCTCAGTGACATGGGTATTCTCGAGGTGAAGGGGGATCGGGCCTATCCTTTTCTTCAGCAACTCATAACCACGGATATCACAGACCTCAGGCCTGGCGGGTGTTGTCATAGTGTATTTCTGGACCGCCATGGGAAGATCATTGATGATACTTTCCTGCTTCGTCTCAACCGCGACCGTTGGGAAAGAGATCGTTATTGGATCCTGACCAATCCGGCCAACACCGAGAGGCTTAAGGCTTGGCTTCGTGGGATTTCTGATGGGTATATTCTCTTTGATGAAAGCGACGTTTTCAAGAAGGTTGAGGGTCCTGTCGTAGTCGAAGATCTCAGAGAAGTCGAGGCCTCACGCCAGAGAATTGCTCTTGGCCTTTGGGGTCCAGAAGTCTTCGATGTGTTGAGGGCTATAGCACCAGAAATCCCAGCAATCCCTTCCGGCCAATTCTGGGAGGGTAGAATCCTGAGTACAGAAACTCTTATCTCAAGGGCCCCAGGAGCCCTCGATCTCTATTCCCTTCTCTTGATCCTGCCGAACACGAAGGCCCGAGCGATGTGGCGCCACCTCCTGGAAAAGGGAGGGACGAACTTGAGACCGGGTGGCCCCAAACTCAGAGAGGCTATGAGGCTTCAGCGGAATCTTCCCCAGTATGGAGAAGAAGACGGGGGCCGGGACGGCATCGCCTTTTTCGAGGGAGAGGGGAGTGATGGTTTCCATCTGTCCAAGCCGTATTTTGTGGGTCAGAAGGGCTTTGACGCCTTTAGACGTAAAAACGACAAACCCGAATTCCAGTACCAGGAACAAGAGAGACCTTTGAAGCAGAGCTTCCTCTACGATGAGCATAAGAAATTGACTCGTCGGTTTGTGCCTTTTGCGGGATGGGAGATGCCGGTTTGGTATACCTCTATTGCTGAAGAACATCAGGCAGTCCGACAGGCAGCAGGACTTTTCGACCTCTCCCACATGGGGGTCTTAGAATTTTCAGGAGAAATGGCAATCCCTTTTCTCGACATGATCCTGAGCAATTATGTTCGATGGATTAAAGACGGAGAATGCCAGTACGCCTATCTCTTGGCCCCAGATGCCCGCGCGATCGATGACATCATGATCTACCGCCACAGCAAGGATCGGTTCATGATGGTTGTCAATGCTGCCAATGCTGACGAGGACATCGCATGGTTGAAGGCTCTTCAGTCTCGAAAATTCCTCATCGACCGAAGGTACCCCGACATCGAAGCGCCCGGGCCGGTCCTCATTCGCGATCTAAAAGAATCCTCTTCAGGGCAGGATCGGCGAATCAACTTGGCCCTTCAGGGACCAAGATCCCTCGAGATAATCGCTTCTCTGATGACGAAACCCGGATACCAGAGACTTGCTCGGCTTCGAAAGATGGAGTTCACGGAGATGGAGATTGCTGGCATGAATCTTCTCATTGCTCGCACCGGGTACACGGGAGAGAAGATCGGGTTCGAACTTTTCGTGCACCCCCAAAAGGCATCCAAATTCTGGAACCTCCTGTTGAAGAAGGGCAAACCTTTTGGACTTCAGCCCGCGGGTCTGGGGGCCAGAGATTCTTTGAGGACCGAGGCTGGTCTCCCCCTTCACGGACATGAACTTGCCGGTCCACTGGACATTACTCCCCAGGAGGCGGGTTTTACCCCCTACGTTAAATACCATAAACCGTATTTTATTGGGCGAGAAGCGCTCCTGGAAAGAGACAGGGCCTCGAGCGCGGTGATTGTTCGCTTCAGTGTTCCTTCGAAGGGCGTCAAAATGATCAAGAACGGGGCTTTGGTCGTAAATCGTCGGAACCAAAAAGTCGTTGGGACCGTGACGAGTTGTGCCTTGGATTCGGCAGGTTTCCAGATCGGCATGGCCCTCGTCGATAGGCACAGTAGCCGGGAAGGGACTCGAATCGGCGTTTTCCCTGAGGCCGGAGCCGTAAAGGGGGAGAAAGGCCGAGAGGGGGTCCCCTTGGGAGAGCGTGTCCCCTTGCATGAAGAAGCCGTTGTGATCAGCAGATTTCCCGCCGAAAGGTTACAGCTAGAGCAATTCAGGGAGGTATTGGAAAAATAGGGGCGTCTACTGATTCCAGGATGAGGCAGAACTTGGGCCACGACGTAGCTTTTGAGAAAAAAGGCCGTCGTCCCATTCCTTTCAGGTTCTGTTCCTTTGGAGCCAGGTCTCAGCAAAATAGGAGCTTCGGACAAAGGGCCCAGAGGCCACGGCGAGAAACCCCATGCGCTCGGCCATTATCCTGTAAGCATTGAATTTTTCAGGAGAAACATAGGTTTGAACCGGGAGATGCCCTTCCGAGGGAGCAAGGTACTGGCCCAATGTCAGCATGTCGCATCCCACGCGGTGAAGGTCTTCCATGACACGGACGATCTCTTCCTCACGCTCCCCGAGCCCCAGCATCATCCCTGATTTGGTGCGAGGGCTCTTCCCCCTCCGCCCCACGCTTTCGAGGAGATCCAAGGACCTCTGATAGTCGGCACCCGGCCTCACCGTGCTGTAGAGCCTGGGGACGGTCTCCACGTTGTGGTTGATCACTTCAGGCCCAGCCTCAATCACGGAATCGATGGCATGGAGAAAATCCGGAACCAGAACCTCCACCATGACCCCGGAATTGAGCGTCTTGATGGCCCGAATCGTTCGGGCAAAATGATCGGCCCCACCGTCCTCGAGGTCCTCGCGTGTCACCGAGGTGATGACTGCATAGCGGAGCCCCAACCGTCCGACGGCTCTAGCAATCCGCATGGGTTCCTCAGGATCCGGCGGGTCTGGCCGCCCGTGGGTGACTTTGCAGAACCCGCAATTCCTCGTGCATCGATCCCCCAGAATGAGAAAGGTGGCCGTGCCTCTTCCAAAGCACTCGCTCTGGTTGGGGCACAGGGCGCTTTCGCAGATGGTGTGGAGGTCGAGCCCCTTGGTGATTTGCACCACCTTACGGAAGCTCGAAAAATCGATCTTTTTCTTAAGCCATGGGGGCTTCTGGGAGGCCATGCCTCATCATACCAAATCGATGGGGGAAAGGACAATCCATTGGGACCCATCAATCCCGGCTTCCAAAGGGAACGTGGTTATGGGTTACTTGGGATACAGGTGCTCCCTGGATCACGCACTCATTTTGTCATAAATATCGATAATCTTTGAAAGGTGGGTATAAGAGAATATCTCCTTTATCCTGTCCTTTAGGTTAACCAGAGCCAGTTTCTTCGTCTTTCGCTGCAAGGTTACATAGCACGAAACGACGGCCCCGAGCCCACAGGAATCGACGTGGTCGACGGATTCAAAATTCAGGATGATTTCATCCTCCTTTCCCTTGGCCGCCTCTCGCACGTCTCTTTTCAACGCTTCCACTGTCGATACGGTGAGGCTTCGAGGTAGATCCAAGACTCTGACATTTCTGTTCCCGCTGAGTAGCTTTTCGTCCATCTCTCCCTCCCTCTCTGTTTCCGCATTTTACAAGGTGAACCTCGTTCCCCTTTCGATTGTAGTCAACGCGGTCAAGATAGATGTGAGTCAAGAAGATTCCCCTTCCGCATGGACCGAGCAGGTTTTTAGAAGGATCGGGACAAGGCGGGTTCTCCGGGTCGAAACCCCTGCCCTCATCCTTGATGATATAGTGCAGTTCTCCTGGAACCATGTGATAGTCGATGGTCACCCTCCGTGGCGAATAAACTGGATTCGACAGGCGTTCCTTGAGAAGCTCCTGATAGGAGTCCTGTTGGATGGCCTGGCACTTCTCTTCAAAGGTGATTGTCAGGTTACCATGCTCGATAGCATTGATGATGATTTCATATAGGCCCAGTCGCAGTTCCTGGATCTCTGCCTTTTTGCAGACGTTTTCCGCGCTCATCACAAGCTGGTTTACGACCCCCCAAATCTTGTCGATCTGGTTGCCCATGACGATCCGTTTGCTCTCCTCCACAACGAATTCTCGGTTAATCTCAGAATCCTGGATACGGGTGGCTTTCTCTATAATCTCATAGAGCTCCCGGAGAGCAATCGGTTTCTTGAGGTAATTGATGGCCCCTCCCCTCAGAGCCTCAATCGCGGTTTCCTCACTCCCGCAACCGGTCATGACAATAACCTTGGCCTCAGGGTCCTCACCCTTGATCTGGCGGAGAACCTCGGTTCCTTTCATCCCCGGTAGCACGATGTCGGTCAGAACGACGTCGGGTTTTTCTCTTTCATAAGTCTGAAACCCCTCGATCCCGTCCCGAGCGAGTAGGACCTCATACCCTTTTTTTCTCAGTCCCTCTGCCAATAGTTCCAGGATGACCGGTTCGTCTTCGATCAGCAGTATTCTTGCCGTCCTCATGGACTCTCCGATTCTAGCCGTTCCCAAGGAGATCGAGGAAGATCTCCGACTTCTCGAGTTCTTCTCCGAGGGTTTCCAGTATCGCTTCCACCCTTTCGGATTCAATATTGAGACGATCCCAGAGTTCAGGCACCATCTCAGGAACCAGTTTGTCCCCGTTCCAGCCGATCCCCTGATGACGGCAGCCGGTGTCAGACAGGCGAACGATGTCCACCACCTGATCCTGGGACATTGAAAATCCCCGGCGTTCCTCAAAGGGCTGGTGGTGATGCCTGATTGATACCACCACCAGAAGGGGGAGTTTCCACTTTCTAGCCAGCCACTCACCGATGATGGCGTGATCGATGGCGAGACGGTTTCGTTCGGCTTCCAAGAAAGAGATCTCCCCTTTTTCCGTCTGCTCCAAAATGGCCATGAGCTCTTCATGGAGGAACTGGTCTAGAACCAGTTTTCCGATATCATGAAGGAGACCTCCGGAAAAGCAGTCTTCAGGCCGGGGATACTCGGCTTTTTTGGCGATCATCTGACTGCATAGTGCACAGCCGATGCTGTGACGCCAAAGCCCTTCCCTATTGAACCTTTCCTCGTCCTTGTCCCTGAACACGCTGATTACCGATATGCCCAGGGCAAGTTGGGATATGGATCTGAATCCGAGGAGGGGAACGGCTTGAGAGATTCTTGTGATCTCCCTCGGGAGGCCGTAATAGGCCGAGTTGACCAGGCTGAGAACCTTCTTTGCCAGGCTCTGATCCCCTTCGATGGCACCGACCGCATCGGCCGCCGTGGAGAGAGGATCGTCCATCACATGTTGCAGCTTCTGGGCCACCAAGGGAAGGGCGGGGAGATCTTGAATCCCGTTGACAAGGGCTTTGATTATTCCTTGATCCATCCTTCCTCCACGGTGTTCAATCACTCTCCGACGGATAGAAAGACCATGCACAAATCATCTTCAAAGCGGTCTTTGCGGGTGAATTGCCACAGTTTCTGGTAGATCATCTCGATCATGGCTTTACAGGGCAGATCCTCATGCTCGGCCAGAATGGCTTCGAGATGCCCTCTTGTAAAATTCTCCCCCGCCGGATTTCGGGCCTCGATCACACCGTCGGTATAGAGGAGCAACCTGTCTCCAGATCTTAAGAGGGTTTCTCTGTTTTCAAAAATCGCCTCCTCGAACATGCCGATAAAAAAGCCTTCGGCATCCAGAAGGTCATGGGTCTTCGTCTTTCTCCGGTATAGGATGGGATAGGGATGGCCAGCCTTTGAATAGACGAGCTTTCCCTCCCGGGTATTCAAGACGAAATAGAAAGCCGTTATGTATTCACCGGTGGTAATGAGACGACAGAATTCCCGGTTCAGTCTTTCCAGGACCTGGTTGGGAGACACGATCTCCCGTGCATACATCTGAAAAGACATCTTAAACATGGTGGTCAAAAGGGCCGCAGCGGGGCCATGGCCTGAAACATCTGCAATAACGACGCCGATGTCACCGTTTTCCAATTCGATGATGTCGAAAAAATCTCCTCCAATCCGATTGGAGGGCACATATTTACTGGCGAAATCGAATCCCTTTTGATGGGGATATCGTTTGGGGAGTAGACTCCTCTGGAGCTTTGCCGCCACCTCCAGCTCGGCCAAAATCTTTCGGTTCTGTTCCTCAATGATCTGTTTGGCCTCATCAACTTCGGCGATAGCTTTGACCAGCAGATCGGCCCGCTCCTCGATTTGATCTCTCTCCTCCTTTAGGTCCCGGTAGTGCTTTTCAAAATGGCGGTTTTCCTCGAGGAGTTGATCCTGCCGCTTTTTGTGATGGGTCACGTCTTTGATGATCTTCTCATAACAAATTGCTCTCCCCGTGCTGTCCTTTCTTGCACGAGCGGTTATCCAGACGCAGATTTCTTTTCCATCCTTCTTTACCAGTCGCGTCTCATAGTCTTTCACCGACCCTCGATCCCTCAGCAGAGCGGTGAGACGAGAGCGGTCACGAGGGTCCGCATAGTGGTTCGTCAAGGGAAAACCTGCAATTTCTGCTTTATCGGAATAACCCAGGGCCTCCACTGCGGCCTGGTTGATTTCGAGGAGATCTCCCGATGGCGTGGTGACGAGAACCATGTCCTGGAGAGCCAGGAAGAATTCTCGGCACCATTCCTCGGTTATGGTGAGGTTACCGGCTTTTGTGAGGAGGGACATTGAGAAATCCCCGGTGTTCGAATCACGTATCGGAATGACGAGCTGTCATCAGAATCATCGGTCTATTGACCATGAAGGCCCGTGGAGGTGAAGCCCCTCAATTCGTTTGCTTACCTTATCGAAAGAATCGGCGGAAATCTTGAGATTAAAGAAGGCTCAACGCCCTTTTGATATC
>CAYGBW010000168.1:0-4483 GCA_964348185.1 uncultured Thermodesulfobacteriota bacterium
GGTTGAGCTCGGAGACGCCACGGCGGACCCAGGCCTCTTCGCCGAGTCCCTGAAGCAGACTATCCGGGATGTGATGAAGCTCCGGGGTGAAGTCGAGTTCGTCTCAAGGGGTACGATCCTCGACGGAGCCAAGAAGATCGACGACCAGAGAGAGTGGGACTGATTTGAGCCTAAGGCTGAAGGAGCGCTTCTAAACCAGATCATCTGGATAGCAAAAATAGACAGTGATGAAGTTAAGTATGATTCCAACAGGTTGCTGAAATCCTACGGTGTCTACCAGGAGGAGGAACCATGTACGTCAAATCGCGAATGAAGAGCGATCCGATCACCATCGGCCCGGAGGCCTCGTTCTATGAGGCTGAAAATCTGATCCGCTCCAGAGGAATCCGCCATCTGCCCGTCGTTGATAAGAAAAAACAGCTTGTAGGTCTCGTCACCGACAGGGACATCCGGGAAGCGGGGCCTTCCGACGCTTCGGCCTTGAGCATCCAGGAAATGCATTATCTTCTGGGAAAACTCCAGGTGAAGGGGTTTATGGTACCCCTGAATAAGCTCATTACGGTCAGGCCAGATACCATTGTCGAACGGGCAGCCCAACTGATGTACGAACACAAGATCGGCTGTCTCCCCGTGGTGGAAGACAGGCAACTCATTGGTATTATTACAGAAACCGACATACTGGAGCTCTTTGTGGATATTGTCGGTCTGAATGTCAAGGGGACCCGAGTCACCATCGCCATTGAGGACGAACCGGGACGGATGTTTGGCATCCTCCAAGCGATCAACCGATACAGCGTCAATATCATCAGCATCGTATCGCCCACATACACGGTGGAAGGGAAAAGACTGGCCGTCATCCGATTGAAAACCGAAAATGCGGATCCCATCCTGAGGGATCTGGAGGCGTTGAACTACCAGGTCCTTTCCACGGTGCAGTGGCCCTCCGCAGAGTAGAGACCGGACGTATCTTGAAGACGCCTCCTACGCCCTCCTGTCGAATCCTTCATTGAAAAAGAACTGTAAAAGGGGTATATATGAAAAATGCGTGTCAGTTTACGTTAAGTGAAGGTCCCCCGCGGCAAGACTTCGACGAGACCTGTCGGCGACCCATTCGGCAGTGAGCAGTTCGGCCTTGAGCTAACTGCCGAAAGGCTCAGGGCCGAACTGCTCAGGTCGAGCCCTGTGGGGCAACCTGCTAGGCCGGAGTAGCCCCTTTGGCTGCGAAGGTCGAGTCCATGTGAAGGCGAGTGAGGCAAAGCTCCCATGGAAGCGTCGAAACATTACCAGATTGGTGAATTGGCTGGCCGGGTGGGGCTAACAACCCGAACGATTCGCTATTACGAGGAAATCGGTCTTCTGAATTCGGTCAAGCGGGTGGAGGGTGGCAAGCGAATCTACACAGACCGGGATTATCAACGGTTGAGATTTATCAAGCGACTCAAAGATCTCGGCCTGACCCTAGCCGAAATGCAGGAGCTTGAGGACATCTATCAGATCCATCGGACCAACCGGAGAGTTCTTCCCAGACTCCTCGAACTCCTGGAACATCACGCCAGCCGTATCGATGAGCGGATTCAGAATCTCAGCAAACTCAAAAACGAAATCGTGGACTACCAGGAGAGGATCAGGGAGAAGTTGAATGAAGGGGTGGAATAGGATTGGAATGACAAATGATAAAGCTCAAATTTCAAATCAATGCCAAAGACCGTGTCCGTGGTCCGTCGTTCGTTGGCCGAGGGAATCTGAGCTTTTTACATGGAAGCGTTTACGAATTCATTTGGCATTTGGATTTTGACATTTGACATTGCTGCCCGATCCACAATAAGAAAGCGATTGGGCTTCACGTTGACGGTCAAAAAGTAAGGGAACAGGAGAGGGGGAAAAATGAATCAGGTTGTCATTACCAGTGCAGTTAGAACGCCTATAGGGAACTTCATGGGGCGATTGAGCCCCTTCTCAGCATCGAAACTGGGGGCCCTGGTGATTGCTGAAGCGATTCGACGATCGGGGATCCAAAAGGGGGACGTGGACGAAGTGATCATGGGAAACGTTCTTCCCCACGGCCTCGGGCAGAACCCAGCCCGGCAAGCCATGATCACGGCCAAGCTACCCATGGGAGCAGCCGCCATGACGATTAACAAGGTCTGCGGCTCTGGATTGAAGGCGGTTATGGTGGCTGCCCACGCCATTATGGCAGGAGACGCCGAGATCGTCGTTGCCGGAGGTATGGAATCCATGAGTCGGGCCCCTTACTATCTCGATAAGGCCAGGGAGGGATACCGCCTGTGGGACGGAAAACTCGTCGATGCAATGGTCCATGACGGTCTGTGGGATGTGGTCAACGACTTTCACATGGGCTACACGGCAGAACTGGTTTCCGAGAAGTTTCACGTGTCTCGCGAAGATCAGGACAGATTCGCCCTCGAGTCCAACAACCGGGCCCTGGAAGCAGTCGCCCAAGACGGGTTCAAAGAGGAAATCCTTCCCCTTGAGATTCCACAGAAAAAGGGCGCCAACCTCCTCCTTGCCGAGGACGAAGGGCCACGGCAGTCAAGTCTAGAGGCCATGGCCAGCCTGAAACCCGTTTTCAAGGAAGGCGGGACGGTCACGGCGGGGAACGCCTCAAAAATCAGCGATGGTGCGAGCGCCGTTGTGTTGATGTCCATGGAAAAGGCAAAGGACCTGGGGGTAACTCCCATGGCAATTGTGGGGGCTCAGGCTGCAGCCGGAGTCGAGTTGGAGGACGTCCTCGTGGCCCCGATGCAGTCGATTCCCAAGGCCTTGAAGAAGGCGGGTCGCTCCATTGAGGAAATCGAACTCTTTGAGATCAACGAGGCCTTTGCTGCATCGACTGTGGCCGTTATCTGGGAGCTCGGCCTCGACCCGTCAAAAGTCAACGTTCGAGGTGGGGCGATCGCCTTGGGGCACCCTATTGGCGCCAGCGGGGCCCGGGTGCTCACGACCCTTCTCTACGCCATGAAGAACCGAGACGCAAAACTGGGCATGGCTTCTCTCTGTCTGGGTGGGGGAGAGGCGGTCTCCTTGATTGTCGAGCGCTAGACAGATCGCGAACTTCGTTCGCTGAAGGACCGGGAGCTCAGCTCCCTCGAGGGTTAAGGATCGTCCGCATTAGGCGGACTTAAGGCGAAAGGCATAACATCTTTGCCTCAAACCTCAAGCGAAGCCCATTCGGGCGTAGCGGTCCTCAAGCGGAGCATAGGAGAGCGTTCCTTAAACGAAGCCCTGCGAGGGCGGAGTTCTGAAGGAGCGAAGCGGTCTTAATGAATCGGAGGATGTTATGGAGCTGAAAACCATTGGCGTTGTCGGGGCAGGACAGATGGGCCACGGTGTCGCTCAGGTCGCTTCCGCTTCGGGCCTGAATGTGATCATGAGCGACATCACAGACGAGCTCGCCGAAAAAGGACAGGCCACCATCGCGAAAAACCTCGACCGGCTGGTCCAGAAAGAGAGAATCACCTCTCAGGCGAAGGACCAGATCCTGGGCAGAATCAAGGGAACGAGCCGGGCGGAGGACATGGGAGGGGCGGATTTCGTGGTTGAGGCGGTTACAGAAGATGAGTCTCTCAAACTCGGGGTTTTCAAGAATCTTCATGAAATCTGCCGAAAAGAGGTCATCCTGGCCACCAATACGTCCTCTATCTCCATTACCAAGATCGCCTCTGCCACCCAGAGACCGGATCGGGTAATCGGGATGCACTTTATGAACCCCGTCCCCGTCATGAAACTCGTAGAGATCATCCGGGGCCTGGCAACATCCGATGAAACCTTTCAGACGGTCAAGGAGATGGCCGAAAGGATGGGGAAGACCCCCGTCGAGGCCAAGGATTTTCCGGGATTCATCTCCAACCGGATTCTCATGCCCATGATCAATGAGGCCATATATACCCTCTTCGAAGGCGTGGGAAGTGTGGAGGCCATCGATAACGTGATGAAACTGGGAATGAACCACCCCATGGGCCCCTTGGCCCTCGCAGACCTCATCGGGCTCGACACCTGCCTGGCAATTATGGAGGTTCTCTACCGGGGGTTTGGCGACCCCAAATACCGCCCCTGTCCCCTCCTCAGGAAGTATGTCGATGCAGGCTATCTGGGCAGAAAATCCGGGAGAGGGTTTTATACCTATTAGGTGACTAGACCTATTGGACTCAATGATTCTAAATTCGAAGGACGAAACAATTTCGAAATCACAAATCCAAATGTCCCAAACGGTGTTTTAATTTTCTGTCATTTGATATTCGGATTTGTTTCGGCCCGTGGCGAGCGCGGACTTCGGCGAGATCTGTCGGCGAGCCCTTCGGCAGTGAGCAGTTCGGTCGAGTCGCCGAGTCGATTTCGACATTGGGATTTCGAGTTTCACCCCAATGTTGGTACAGACGTTGCAAACTCGAGACCGGAAACCCCAAGCAAGGTTGTGAGAAGGTTCCTGTGGATTTCAGACTGACCCCTGAACAGGAAATGATTC
>CAYGBW010000169.1:0-8555 GCA_964348185.1 uncultured Thermodesulfobacteriota bacterium
CCTGCAGAGCGAAAATGTCCTTCAGATCTCGATCGTACTTCTTGGCCCAGACGTGATGTCCCATGGTGGCATCGATTAGCTGGGCGGTAATTCGTACACGGCCGCTTGCCTTCTGAACACTGCCCTCCAGAACATACTGCACTCCCAACTCCCTGGCCACCTGCTGAATTTTCACTGGTCTGCCCTTATAGGTAAAAGTGGAGTTGCGGGCGATCACAAAAAGCTTCGGGCAAGCGGAGATGCCCGTAATGATGTTTTCGGTTAACCCGTCGCTGAAATAGTCTTGCTCAGGGTCGCCGCTCATGTTGACAAAGGGGAGTACTGCAATTGAAGGGCCTTTGGGCAGGGTAGTCGGCATCTTTGCGTCGGAAGCAGTCGCCACAGGGGGAAGACGAAAGTAGAAGTTATAGATCCCTAGGACACCGGCAATAATCAGAAAAGCCATCAAAGCGGCCGGAACCGCCCACCGCCTCAGCCTCATTTTCACTCTCTTCTCGCCTACGACCTTGCCAGCGGCTTCAGAGCCCATCAGAACGCGATACACACGCACAGGCTCAGCAATGTTCTTAATGGCTTGTTCACCTAGATCTTCATATGCCAGCGTTAGCTTGTTCCTCGTATGGTCGTAGACTGTACCTGAGATACAGATGCCTCCTCCCTCGGCCAGGCCCTCTACTCGGGCGGCAATATTGACTCCGTCCCCATAAATCCGTTCTCCATCCTCGATTACATCGCCAAGGTTAACGCCGATCCGAAATTCCATCCTGCGGTTTTCCGGCAGCTCAAGGTTCCTCGCTTGAAGTTCTTTCTGGATCTCAACCGCACATTCAACCGCATCCACAACACTGGCAAACTCAGCCAGAAGGTTATCACCAGGCGAGTCTACAACCCTCCCCCGATGCCTTTGGATAAGGGTTGACATCGCCTCCCGGTATGCTTTCAGCGTATCGACGGTTGCCGCTTCATCCTCTCTCATGAGGCGGCTGTAACCTTTCACATCGGCACTGACGATGGCAGTGAGCTTACGTTTGAGACTCTCTGTTGTCATGGGATCACCCCTTAATGCTATGGAAAGCCAGAGAAACGGGGAAAGGCAAATATCAGAAGTCTCTAGACGGGGCGCTTGAGGACCAACTACTCTATCCAAATTGAGGACGTGCCTGAGATGAGGGAAAAGAGAATCTCCCTGGGTACATAACCTCCGGTCTCTGCCTCTTGAACCGTATGGCCTTCTGGAGATCCAAAGTGAAAAAGCCTCCAAGGAGCTATTAGACCCCCTGGAGGCTTCATGTCGCCATCTTCTTGCGTAATCCTCTCATAACTCCCTCCGGACAGTTGGAGTTATGACATGAGTCATACATCTTCAATACTCCACGTATATCACATGAAGCTTGGGATGGCAACCTCCTCTTCTTGGCCGTTGATTTCTGATGGTTTTGTCTTCGACACAAAGTTCTGACAAGAAACCTTCATATCGCAGGTAATTCAGCCGACCTTCCGACAAGAACAGGTAAAGCCCGAAATTATCCTTTGCCTGGAACAAATATATAGAACCCTCTGAAATCGAAAAAGACTGTCCAGAAAAAAATAGTGCGTTTGGAACGTGATATTCAGAGAAAGGCCCGGTTCCCTTTGGACGCAGAGGCGAAGGTTGGCAGGGTTGATTATGAGCAGGAGATCACAAAGCGATCAAATCAAATGAAGTCTCTTGAGAAATCAAGGGATCGGATTCGGGAACAAATTGAGTCATTGGAGAATTGGGAAACCACGATAAAAGACGCTTACAGGGTAGTTGGAGAA
Organism: uncultured Thermodesulfobacteriota bacterium; assembly: GCA_964348185.1. Lineage (GTDB taxonomy): Bacteria > Desulfobacterota > BSN033 > WVXP01 > WVXP01 > CAYGBW01. The sequence continues at coordinate 1,801 of CAYGBW010000169.1, forward strand.
ATCCATACGGGGCCTGGGGATCTTCAGAACTTGACTTTTGAACAGAAAAAGGCCATAGTTGACAAGATTTATGCCTTGGGCTCCATCGAGTTATTTCCGAGATGGTATTTGGAATCGGACAGCGCTCGCGTTCAAAATCCAATGCTATTCCAGGACGAGTGGTGGAAGACAGTCAGGCCATCTTCGATGGAGATGAAAAAAGGACCCCTCACCTGTTTCGGAGTTATTAAGTATTAACATTGATTTCTATTGGAGCAGGAGAGAACGCAGGCTATTGAAATCAAGGGAAAATTTGGAGCATCGGAACCTTTTCATAAACAAGGCAAAAAGGTAGACTGTACGGTCATGATGAGACCAATTCTTCGGCGGGTCATTCCGTTATCTCTCATTATTCTTCTCGGCCAGGGTGTTTGCGTAAGCGCGGAGTTTCCCAAACCCAAGGGGCCCGTGAACGACTTTGCGGGCGTGATCCCCCAGAGTGAAAAGGGGAAGATGGAAATCCTGGCAACCGAGGTCCTGCAAAAAACCGGAACAGCCGTTGTGGTGGTCACCCAGTCGACGATTGAAGGAGCTGACGCCGCATCCTATGCCAACGAGCTCTACCAGGACTGGGGAATCGGCAAAAAGGGGGAGGACAAAGGGGTTCTCATCTTTCTCGCTCTGAAGGAGCGGAGGATTTGGATCGAAACCGGCTATGGCGTTGAGGGGATCCTTCCAGACGGCCGAGTGGGAGAGATCCTGGACAGATACGCCCTTCCCCTTCTCAAAAAGGATCAATACGGAAAGGGGCTCTATAATGCCCTCGCTGCCGTTAGTGCGGTGATCGCTAAAGACGCCGGCGTCGATCTGACCGGTGAGATAAGAATCTATAGGGCTCCGCGCCGTCAGTCTCGTGGAATTAGTCCCCGTTTTCTGTTCTTCCTGATTCTGATTCCCCTTTTGTTTTTTCGGAGGCGGGGGGGCATCCTGCCCCTGCTGCTCTTGAGCTCTATGGGAGGAAGGGGTGGATTCGGCGGGGGATTCGGGGGGTTCAGTGGCGGATTCGGCGGATTTGGTGGCGGCATGAGCGGTGGCGGCGGTGCGGGGAGAGGCTTCTAGACTTCGATGAAAGGGGAACTCCGGGGCTTCGTTCCACTTGGAGATTTCGAACATGGGAATGAAAGGTTTGAGGTTGGAGGAGCGTCCCGTTGCGCGGGACTTGAGGCAGAAAGTCCAAAACCCAAAATCAACCAATCCGGCCTTGAGCCAAGCCCATTTGGGCGCAGTGGTCCTCAAGCGGAGGATACGGGAGCGCTCCTCGAGCCCCTCGTTCCTCGAGATGAGCTCAGCGGTCCTAAGGCAAATCTCAACCCAACGCTCTATCTAGAGCCCAGGACCGTCTAAAAGAGGGGTTTGCACAAAATCCTCTCAATTTGGCATGATCTGGGGTGAAAGGCATGGCAAAAATACCCAAAGAACCGGAAGAGATTTTCGAGGAGTTTACCCGGGACTATCAGGCAGTCTTCGAAGACGACCTGAAATCGATTATTCTCTATGGAAGTGGGGCCCGGCGGGAGTACATTCCCAAAAAGTCGGACCTTAATTTTCTGGTCGTCCTCACCGATGCAGCCATGGACCGGCTCAGCCAAGCCTTTCCCCTGATCCGGAAGTGGCGCAAGCGGCGTGTGAACATCCCCCTCTTCCTGACAGAGGATTACATCGCCTCTTCCCTCGATTCATTCCCTGTGGAATTCCTGAATCTCCGGGATAGCCACGTTCTCGTCTCGGGCAGGGACGTTCTGAAGGAGCTTTCTTTTGACAAGAAAAGCATCAGACTCCAGTGCGAGCGGGAGTTGAAGGGCAAACTCCTGCTTCTTCGAGAGGCCTATCTCGACTCAGAGGGGAAGGCCAGAGGGCTCGGGCAGGTCTCCTCTGCTTCTCTCACCGCTTTTCTTTCCCTGTTTAGGGCCCTTCTCTTCTTGAAGGGCAGGGAGATTCCCACCCACAACGACGACCTCATCTCGGCGACAGCCGAGGAAATGGGCTTTGACGGGACTCCTTTTAAGGAGGTCGAAAGGGTCAGAGAGGGCAAGGTGAAGATGTCCAGAGACAAATTGGAGGAGCTTGTCGAGAGGTACCTTCATGCCGTTCGGGAGCTGTGGAAAAAGGTGGACCAGTTGGAGATCAAGGAGGGGCAGACATGAAGAAATCTCTGATTGTTATCGGCGTGATTGTACTCATTATTCTGATCTTCTTTTTGTCTATCCGCGGCACATACAATCGGCTGGTGGACCTGGACGAAAAGGTGAAAACGGCATGGTCTCAGGTAGAAAACCAGCTCCAGCGCCGCCTCGATTTGATTCCCAACTATGTGGAGACCGTTAAGGGATACGCAAAGCAGGAGAGGGAGGTTTTGATTCAGGTGACCGAGGCTCGGGCTAAGGTGGCCGGTGCCGGGTCTGTCGAGGGGAAGATCAGGGCGAACAATGAACTCAGCTCGGCTCTCGCCCGGCTCCTGGTCGTTGTCGAGCGGTATCCGGACCTCAAATCCAACCAGAATTTCATTCGTCTCCAGGACGAACTGGCCGGCACGGAAAACCGCATTGCCGTGGAGCGGCGGCGGTACAACGAATCTGTGCGGCTGTACAACACACGGGTCCGGAGTTTCCCCAGCAATCTCTTAGCCGGAATGTTCGGATTCCAACGGGCCGAGCTCTTCCGGGCTCCTGAAGCTGCAAAGGAACCTCCCAAAGTCACATTTGAGTAGGGAATTGATAATCACGTTGGATTGAGGATATCTCGTACAGAGTAGGGAGGGGTTGGAAGCGATTGAAAACTGCTAATCGCGGAGCGAAGAAATGGCCGAATTGAAGGAGATTTACCGCCGCATCATGGATGACCATTTCCCCGAAGAGATGACCATCGCCTTCGGCGATCAGAAGCTCGTCTACCGGAAGCGGGCCTGGAGAATTCGGGATGAAAAGAGCGGCGAACTCATTGAAAAGGGACTTCGCTATGGCGAAAACCCAGACCAGGAAGCCGCTCTCTACGAACTCGTCAACGGCAACCTCGTTCTCGGTGAATGCGCTTTCATCGAGCCGGGATACGGACTCGTGAGTTCCCTGACCGAAGACGACCTCCTCCAGTTCGGTAAACACCCTGGAAAAACCAATCTGACCGATATCGATAACGCCCTCAACATTCTGAAATTTCTCACCGGAAGACCGGCTGGCGTCATCATGAAACACAACAATCCCTGTGGAGCCGCACATGGGTCGACCCTGGCAGAGGCATACGAAAGGGCCAACATGGCCGACCGGATCGCTGCGTTTGGGGGCTGTGCAGCCTTCAACCGAACCCTGGACAAGACGACCGCCGAAATGATCAGCCAGAACTATCTCGAGGTGGTGGTGGCCCCTGAATTTGCCGAGGGGACCGTTCCCATTCTGAAAAGGAGAAGGAACCTGAGAATCATCCAAATCAAACGGATCGATCGTCTCGAGGAATTTCAGCACTTGCCTTTTGTCGACTTCAAGTCTCTCATCGATGGTGGGTTCATCGTGCAGCGATCCCCCCTCAACCGAATCAAGGCGCCCGAGGACTTTATCCCTGCCGCCGCCACATACGGGGAAGAGGAATACAGGATCGAGCGTCCCCCAACCCCTCAGGAAGAAGAGGACATGCTGTTCGGATGGAGTGTGGAACAGGGCATCACCTCCAATTCGGTGATCTATGTCAAGGATCTGGCAACAGTGGGAATCGGAACCGGTGAGCAGGATCGGGTGGGAGTAGCCGAAATCGCCATTTTCAAAGCCTACACCAAGTGCGCCGATGCCCTCTGTTTCAAGGCCCATGGCATCCCTTACAAAACTCTGGAGACCGAGATCAATCAGAAGAAGCGGCCTACCCGAGAAAAGGAAGAGATCGACGCGCGGGTCCAGGCGATCCGCGCAGGTCTCATGGGCGCTGTCATGGTGTCTGACGCCTTCTTCCCCTTCCGGGATGGTGTCGATGTGGCCATCCGTGAAGGGATCACTGCGATCGTTCAGCCAGGGGGTTCGGAAAGGGACTTTGAGGTCATCCAGGCCTGCAACGAGGCCAGTCCCCAGGTGACCATGGTATTTACCGGTCAACGGGCCTTCAAGCACTGAGGCGGGGCTTTTGGAAATCTGTTGACATTGTTTGAAAATCTATTATAAAGGAAGTTGTCACATTTCACAGCCTTCAGGGAAAAGAGGATCTGGACTGCCCAGGTCTGAATTCTATCGACAAAGGGAAGACAGGGATCAGACTGATGGGAAATGCGAGGAGCGTCGGGAAAGGAGGTGATGGGACAGAAACCAACAGGGTCCAGGGGTCAGGTGACCCTCAGTGATTTTCACTACCAAAATCGGAAGGGAGGGTAACTCATGAAAAAGTTTTTGATCTTATCTTTGGCCATACTTTTTCCTGCTTCACTGCTTCTGGGGTCGGCGATGGCCATCACACCAGAGGAGATTGCCAAGGCATCCGCCCTCGAGGAAATCCTGAAGCGGGGGGAACTCTGGGTTGGCCTGGAGGCAGGGTACCAGCCCTTTGAAATGCAGGATGAAAAGGGCAATATTGTCGGCTTCGATGTGGACATGGCCTATGAGATGGGAAAGGCCATCTTCGGCGAAGGGGGCGAGAAGAAGGTCAAAATCATCAACACGGCCTGGGAAGGAATCATTCCCGCCCTGATGACCCATAAGTTCGACATCATCATGTCGGGAATGACCATTCTTCAGAGTCGGAACCTCAAGGTAAACTTCTGCGAGCCTTACTACTACATCGGCCAATGCCTGCTGATCAACAATAAAGACAAATACAAATACAAGAGTTACAAGGATCTAAACAAAAAAGGGGTGATCGTCACGAGCAAGCTGGGAGTCACCGGGGCGTTCACGGCTGAAAAGATGATGCCCAACGCCACCCTTCGCCTTTTCAAGACAGAGGCCGAGGGAGCCCTTCAGGTGGCCAACGGCATCGCCGATGCCTTCATCTATGATGAACCCCAGGTCCGGGTTTTTGCGGCCATGTATAAGGACAAAACCGTGGGGATCTTTGAACCCATCACGTACGAACCCCTCGCATGGGCTATCCGCAAGGGAGATCCGGACTTTCTCAACTGGCTCAATAACTTCCTGAGGCAGGTTCGTGGAGATGGTCGCTGGGAAGAGTTGAAACAAAAGTGGTTCGTGGATTACATAGAGGAATTGGCCAAGCAACAATAGGTGAAAAAATCGAGGGGGGATGGAGACGCATCCCCCTTCTTATTTGCATAGGGGAGGCTGGTTTTGACTTTCAACAAGCGATCCCTCATTACCCTTGCCGTCTTGGCTATCATCGCCGTATCGGTCTATTACTTCTTCACGAGGAAGGGCATCACCTACATCTGGCACTGGGAGGATGTCCCCAAAACGCTGTTCTATCACGGCTCCAAGTCAGCTGACGATCCAGGGGTTCGGCTGCGGATGGGGGTCCTGATGATCGGCTTCATGCTGACCCTGAAGATATCGCTGGTATCCATCTTCTTCGGGATCATCATCGGGACCGTCGTGGGCATCTGCAGGCTTTCTCACGAACCCGTGACCCGTTGGCTTTCTCTTGCCTATGTCGAACTCATCCGGAACACGCCCCTTCTCGTCCAGATCTATATCATCTACTTCTTTGTGGGCTCCATGCTCAGGCTTTCTGCCTTTACCGCCGGCACGGCAGCCCTCTCCACCTTTGCCGGTGCTTACGTGGGCGAAATCGTCCGGGCGGGCATCCAGTCGATTCACAAAGGGCAGATGGAAGCCTCACGGTCCCTGGGCATGACCTATGCCCAGGCCATGCGCCACGTCATTCTTCCCCAGGCTTTCAAACGGATTATCCCCCCTTTGGCAGGCCAGTTTATCTCTCTCATAAAGGATTCTTCCCTCGTCTCGGTGATTGCGCTGGGTGATCTTATGTTTCAGGGACAGCAGGCCGTGGCGAGAACCTACCATTCCTTTGAGATATACTTTACCGTGGCCTTTCTCTATCTGGTTATGACGTTCACCCTCTCCATGGCCACCCAGTACATCGAAAGGAGGCTCGCCATCAGTGATTGAAGTTCGGAATGCTTACAAGACGTTCAGGACTCCGGACCGACGGGATGTGAAGGCCCTCGTCGACTTTTCAACCCGCATCAACAAGGGGGAAGTGGTCGTCATCATCGGCCCTAGTGGCTCGGGGAAAAGCACTTTTCTCAGGTGCCTCAACCGTCTTGAAGAGATCGACAGGGGAGAGATCATCATCGATGGCGTCAACATCTACGACAAAAACATCAATATCAACGAAGTTCGGGAAGAGATTGGCATGGTCTTCCAGCTCTTCAACCTCTTCCCCCACAAGACGGTTCTGGAGAACGTGACGCTGGCGCAGCAGGTTGTCCGGAAGAGAACCCGGGAGGAGGCGGTCGATATTGCCCGGCAGCTTCTCCACAAGGTGGGCATCCTGGAAAAGGAGAACGTCTATCCCTCCCAGCTCTCAGGGGGGCAGCAGCAGCGGGTGGCCATCGCCCGGGCACTGGCCATGAGGCCCAAGATCATGATGTTCGACGAGGCCACCTCGGCCCTCGACCCTGAGATGATCGGCGAGGTCCTCGACGTGATGAAAACCCTCGCCCGGGAGGGGATGACCATGGTCGTGGTGACCCACGAAATGGGGTTCGCCCGGGAGGTCTCCGACCGGGTCATCTTCATGGACGATGGCCAGATTGTTGAGGAAGGCAC